>NZ_CABSXI010000001.1:0-146796 GCF_902481605.1 uncultured Oribacterium sp.
ATCACATTTCTCCGTGGTGCCGGCACTGGCTGTTTTTTGGATTTCCATAACGACTCCTTTCGACCTTCCATCCCTTCGGGGAATCTGCATTGTTCAAGTACTATACATCTTTTCGTGAAATTATGCTATTCTTCGCTGCATAGTATAGACCTCTTGAAGAAAGAAGGGTGTGATTTTCTTGTGAAAAATATCAGATGATTACTTTTACTAAGATAAAATGAATTAAAATTAGAAAGAGTATTTTAATGATGCATTCATCGATACAAAATATTAGGAAGATGTCATCTATAGCTTATAGATGAACTATAGAAGATAAATAAGTGTATGGAATACAGAGGAATAATAAGATAAAATACTTGAGTAGGACTATTTTTTAGAACTTTGTAGGATTATTTTTTATGTTTTTTGAGATTAGAGAGAATGCTGTTGGTTCAAGATTTTTTTCAAGGGATATAATAATTTGCCTACAGTATAGCACAAAAGGAATCGGGCGAAGAGAATTTCGCAGATGATTTAGTTTGAAATTACATAGTTTCGGGAGGATAGAATGTTAGAAGGGTTAAAGAAGTTTTTTACCGGGAAAGACGAGTCTAAATCTGAAAATCAAAGGAATAGCGGAAATGGAGTCGATTCTGAGAAGCATAGCAATGACAATGTAGAGCAGCAAGAAAACTATGACAGAGCTGAGCAAACCCGTTTTACGCTGATGGCAGAAAGCTATGCAGCTGTAGAGGGAGATTGTTTTTCTGTAGAGGGCCAACTCTTTGGAAAGGCCAAAGAAGGGGAGAAGGTTTATGCTCTACATCGTGATGGAAATATCTCTCATCTAACGATTATGAAGATAGAAGAAAGTACGACATTTGCGGAGCAGGTAAAAAAAGAGGAACAAGAGGAAACACCGGAAACCCAAGGGCAGAGAAGGGTAAAGCTCTTCTTCTCTCGAAAAGAGGCTCTTTCTCCCGACTGGAAATATGCTGTAATCACAGATATTCCCTATCAGATTGAAGCAAATGTAAACCAGGCGGTGGAGAATCCCTATCTTTTGGGATTAAGTTGCGTATTTTTTGAAAGACAAGGAGAGGGAGAGTTTCTGAATCTCTTTTTTAGAGAGTTGGTGCGGAGTCATTACCTGGTGGTGATAGAGACAGAGGGAGGCCTGCCAAAGGGAGAGAAGGATGGAACTGTGACACTAAAGGCAGGGATGAAGATTACCATCCCTCATGTTACCATGGACCGGGGAGAATCAGCCCTTCCGGTATTTACGGATTGGTTTGCGTTAGGCGCTATGGATCAGCAAATGGGGGTTATGAATCAGCAGATGGGGGCAGGATGGAAAAGAGAAACCATGATTGCCGGTTTCCCTCAAATTGTGTCCATGCTTACTAAGGGAGAAGGCTTTGTTATTAACCCTTATGGCCCGCAGCTCTTCTATGTAAGCCCGGAGCTTATCCATAACCTGATGAGTTCCCCGGGATACCAAAGTGAATTTGGGGAAGCGAAAGTACAGTCTGTGGAAGTGAAGAAAGATGCGGAGGTTTTACTGGGATATCCAAAGGAGAATGAAGAAGTGGAAGCCTTGCATAGGAGACTTATATCCTTTGCCAAGGCACATCCGGATATTGCCATGCTGGATATGCTTTTAAAAAGGGACGAGACAGGGACAAGCTCCTATCTGATTATTGTGGACATGCCGGAGGAGCATTGCCATGAACGCTTTAAGGAAATTTATGAAAGCTGTCGGGATCTTTTGCATAGAATACCCTATATGGATTTTGTGACGCTGCAAAGAGGAGATTTTGCAAAGGGTGTAAGAACTGAGGCTCCGCTTTATCTAAGGGATTAGGTATTTGCTAAAATAATCAAAAGTCTTAGAAATACTTTAATAGTTTTGGGAAGACTTAACAGCCGAAAGAACGATGGGAAGAATAGGAGTGAATTGTAAAGTATGAAAACCAAAGAAGAAGCCATTGCATTCGGTCTATCCTTTCCGGATAGCTATGCGGATCATCCATTCCCTACGGCGGATTGGGAGCTGATTCGTTTTCAGGAAAATAAAAAAGCTTTTCTGCTTATCTACGAAAGAAATGGTTTAGTGAATCTTAATGTAAAGGTGCATCCGGAATGGAGAGACTTTTGGAGAAGAGTTTATCCTGCGGTACAGCCTGCCTATCACCAGAATAAAGAGCATTGGAATAGTATCATTTTAGACGGCAGTATTCCGGAGGAAGAGCTGAAAAGAATGATATCAGAAAGCTATGCTCTTATTTCCGATTCCCCCACAAAACGAATTTACGAGGCAGTGAAGAAGATTCCTAAAGGCAGGGTGGCTACCTATGCGGAAGTTGCCGAGATGGCCGGGAATAAAAAGATGTCCCGTGCTGTGGGAAATGCCCTGCATAAGAATCCGGATCCGGAGAATATTCCTTGTTTTCGTGTGGTGAATTCCAAGGGGGAGCTTGCTCCTGCATTTGCCTTCGGCGGAGAGGATGAGCAGAGAAAACGCCTGGAGGAAGATGGAGTGGAAGTAAATGACGGAAAAGTGGATTTGAAGAAGTTTGGCATAGGAAAAGATAAAGTGTAAATAAAGATAGAAACGAAAACAGAGAAGTAGATGGAGTAAAGTATCCTTTTTCAGTAGAAGGAAAGATATATCGGAAATGCAGGAATCAGCACAAACTGAGTATCAGGAAAATCAAATTATCCTTCATGTGGACATGGACGCCTTTTACGCCTCCGTGGAAATGCGGGACAATCCGGCTCTGAAAGATAAGCCATTGATTATCGGGGCAAAGCCAACGGAGCGGGGCGTAGTGGCAACCTGCAACTATGAAGCGAGAAAATATGGCGTTCGTTCCGCCATGAACAGTAAGGAAGCCTTTCGGCTTTGCCCGAAGGCTGTTTTTCTGTATCCGGATTTTGAGAAGTATAAGGCGGTGTCAGAGGAACTCCATGACATTCTGGAAAGCTATACCAAGCAAGTGGAATACATTGCCTTGGATGAGGGCTATCTTGATTTAACGGAGGTGGCCAAGGATTTTTCTGAAGCGGAAAAAATCGGACGAGATATTCAAAGACGGGTAAAGGAAGAGCTGAAGCTGACCTGCTCTGTAGGGATTGCCTACGGAAAAACGGCGGCAAAGACCGCCAGCGAAGAGAAAAAGCCCAATGGCTTCTTTATGATTCAAAGAAGAGAAGACTATGTAGAGCTTTTGCGAGACAGAGACGTACGGGCACTTTTTACGGTAGGAGAGAAAACAGCGGAAAAGCTCTATTCCTTTGGGATTTATACCGTGAAAGATTTACAGGAAAAAGAAAAGGAAGTGCTTCGTCTTCTAGGAAATCAGGGGAAGATGCTTTTGGAGCTCTCCTACGGCATCGACCATCGGAGGGTAGTGCCCTATCGTCCGGAAGACACCCAAAGTATCAGTAAAGAAATGACTTTTCAGGGGGACGTGACAGACTATTCCTTTTTGGATGATGTGCTGTTTCTTTTATCCTTTCGTGTGGAAAATCGGGCGAAGCGATACGGGCTCTATGCAAGAGGCGTTTCTTTGAAAATCACTTTCGCAGATATGAAAACCATTACCCGTTCCGCTCTCATTTCGGAAAGTACCCAAAGCGCATTTTCCTTATATAAAAATGCCTCTGCTCTCTTACAGCAGATTCCCAAGCGAAGGGTGCGATTAATCGGGGAAGGCTTTTATCATTTGGAGGAAAATGAAGGAAGACAGCTTAGCTTTGCCGACATTTTCACGGAAGAAAAAGAACGGGAAGAAAGAGAAATGGAAGAACGCTGGAAGAAGATGGAAGATCGTTATGGAAACTTGTTTCAGGATCGAAAGGCAATGATTCTTTCCGGAGACAGGGTGTATGATTTGATTGAGGAGATGCGCATTTATGGAAAAAACTAGAATAGAAAGAGCAATAGACTATATTACAGCGTTATTTCAGGGAAATGGGGATGGGCATGATCTTTCCCACAGCCTGCGAGTATATAAAAATGCGATGTCGATTGCTAAAGCGGAAGGACAGGGAGAAGAGGAAATGATTGCTCTTTCTGCCCTTCTGCATGACTGCGATGATCATAAGCTTTTCCATACGGAAAATAATGCCAATACCAGAAGATTTTTGGAGCAGGAGGGACTTTCTGAAGAGAGAATTGAGGCAATTTGTAGGAATATCAATTCCGTTTCTTTCAGTAAAAACAGAGGGAAAGTGCCGAAAAGTATAGAGGGAAAAATTGTACAGGATGCAGACCGACTGGAAGCTATAGGTGCTGTCGGTATTGCCCGCTGCTTTCAGTTTGGTGGAAGCCACGGTAGAAGCTTGGAGAATTCTATAGAGCATTTTTATGACAAGCTTTTACTCATTTCCAAGGAATTAAATACCTCTGCAGCAAGGAAAATGGTGGAGAAAAGAGATAAGCTAATGCAGGATTTTCTCAAGGAATGGGGAGAGGAAATGAATTAAACATTGAAACTGTAAAATAGTTTAATTTTCCAGCTCATTTCTTAAATAATTCCGAGTGAGTTCCAAGACGGTAGAGTATGAGGACAAGAACGTCATTTTGAATTTCGTATACTAACAACCAATCCGGTTCAATATGACATTCTCTTGTACCCTTATACTTACCGGATAGGTCATGGTCTCGATATTTTGCCCCTAATATGCCGCCTTCTGCTAGAATATTTACTACATCGAAGAGTTTATTTAAATCTTTATTCTGTTTTTTAGCGAGTTTAAAATCTTTCTTAAACTGGTTAGTGAACTTGACTTCGTATTTCATACTTCCAAAGCCGCTTTGAGATCATCCATGGTTTTATAGGATTTTACGCTACTATCTAAGGCAATACGGCGTCCTTCCTCGATAGAAGTAGCCGTCTCTTCATTTGGAGTATCCAGTTTTAAAGAAAAAGGAATCCCGTTTTCGCGGATAGTTGTTCTAAGGAACATATTGATGGCGGTAGTCATATTCAGTCCCAGCTCGGAAAATATTTGATCCGCCTGCTCTTTAATATCCTTATCGGTTCTGATGTTTAAATTTGTTGTTGCCATGCAAAGTACCTCCAATCAGATATTTCTAAATTGCTTTTTCGCTTATTGACTTTATGATAGGATACATCAAAATTCGTTTGTTATCAATACATTGTCATTATAAAATGAAGTAACCAGTTCATCTAAGTTTCTTCGACCATAAAGAATACGAAGTATATAGATTAATTTCGTTTACTTCAGTAAGAATTTCTCCTTTAATTTGCGCATGGTCTCGGCTCCGTCTTCGGTATTTCCCTCTTTTAGATCCTTCAGTCCTTCTAAAACAGCTTTTGATTCAGCTATCTTTTGTAAGGTTTTCTTATAATACTCAATATTCATAAGCACAAGCCCTCGTAACTGTTTTGCAAATCTTCCCTATTCTTCCTTGTTTTCCGTAAATGGTCAATAACCTGTCATCCTATAATGCTCTCTTTCAGAGATAAATATTCAATTTATAATCTATTGTTCTAACAGTCCCTTTTTGAATAAATCCTAACAGCCAAAAAATAAGATATTAAAAACGCAGCAATAGATAATACTAAATTCCCTATTGCAAATATCATAAGTTGCATATCTGTCGGTTTTTCAATCAAAATATTTATTACAGCTATTAGACCTACCATAAGAGCTACAGAGATGATTAAACTAATAATACTCATAGCTTCAGTTCTATCATTTGAGTCGAAGTAAGAAATAGGCAAGAAAATCGCATTCATTATTAAACTGATTCCTATTGCAGATGAAAATAACAAGGCTACATCTATATATCGGTAAAATGCAAATCCATAAATCACAAATGATGTTAGAAATAGTATAACAGAAAGCATACTGCCAATTAAAATTGTAATTCCTTGCGTCGCAAATACGCTCTTTACTATTTCGCATCTCTTTACCGGTAAGGATAAAATATACTGATTCCACTTGCCATTATTGTTTCTCCTTAAGCCAATTGAACTGATAAAAGGAAAACCTATAACAGAAAGACATAGAAAAGCAAATAAAGGCATTTCCTCCCCACCACTAAAAATCAGTATTGAAACTCCGGTCAAAAATATAAATATAAGTAATATCTTTAGGTTGGATACTATTTTATAATAATGATTTCTAATCAATCCTGGCATTTCGTTCTCCTTTCGCTAACAGCAACATTATTTCATCTAATGATACGCTGTCTATTATTAAATTTTTATATTTTTTCTCCATCAATTTCTTGTTTTTTATCAACACATCAATCTGATAATCTTTTTTCATACTTGATAATATATCTTCCGGTAAAATATTATAAAAATCGTTTTCTGAACAACGGATAACTCCATATTCATATATCAATTCATCTTTTGTTTTATTCAAAATAATTTCACCATTATGAATAAAAACAATATAATCAGCTATTTTTTCCAAATCGCTTGTAATATGTGAAGATAGCAAAATGGAGTGGTTCTCTTGTTTTACAAATTCAAGAAGCACATCAAGAATTTCATCTCTCATAATAGGATCAAGACCACTTGTTGCCTCATCCAAAATAAGCAATTTTGAATCATGTGAAAGTGCCACAGCAATCGCAAGCTTCATACTCATTCCACGAGAGTAGCTTTTTATTTTTTGAGATTCAGGCAATCCAAAACGCCTAAGAAATTGTTCAAAACAAAAATCATCCCATTTACTATAAATTCTCCCTAAAATGTCAGCCAATTGCTTTGCCGTCAAATATTCCGGAAAATTATTGCTATCATATACAACTCCAATATTCTCTCTGATGTCTATATCTTCATCAGTCATTTCTCTTCCAAATATCTCAATAGTACCACTATCTCTTCTAATCACATTTAGAATACAATTCATAGTCGTTGATTTTCCGGCTCCGTTCTCACCGATAAATCCTACTATGCTTCCCTCAGGTATCGAAAAAGAAATATCTTTGATGGCAAAATTTGACTTTTCATATTTTTTATTCACATTTTTTAGTATTAAAGTACTATTCATCAACTTATTCCTCCAAGTATAAAATTTTTAATATATCAATCATTTTCTCAAGAGGCATAGCATTTTCTTTTGCAGCTTCAATAGCCAATTGCATATATTCTTCTATCCGTTTCTGCTGTTGTTCTTTATAGAATTCTTTGTTTCTTGCCAATACATAAGTGCCTCTACCTATTTCAGTTTCTATAAATCCATCTCTCTGCAATTCTTCATATGCTCTTTGAACTGTAATAACACTTACATGAATTGATTTGGCTAATGATCGCATTGAAGGAAGACTATCTCCGGCAAGCAATTCTTCGCTCATAATCATATTTTTTATCTGAGAAACTATTTGTTCATATATTGGTTTATCGCGATTGTTACTTATGATAATGTTCAAAATTTTCCCCTCTCCTCAAAACTGTACTTATTGTATATGCACAATATTATAGAATTGTGATTGTTTTGTCAATAAACTTCTATCATTCATTTTTTCTTAGAGTAAAATTTTAGTTGGCAAAAAAATACTAAGGTCAGGAGCTGTATGATAGAGTTGCCAATGATTATTTGACAGTAATGAAACTTCACCGCATAGAAACAAGTGTTTAGTCTTGTTGCTTTGTAATTGTGTTCATTCTGTTAAGTGTGTAGATTCTGTTAAACTTTTTATGATGTTGTTGAATATTATTTATACCGATGTTAGATTGTGCGTACATCGGATGGCTGGACCATCTTCACAGGGCAGTTTGCTCTTTTCCTTAATGAGTAGGAGGAATCTTATGAAAGCACATGAAATTTTGAACAATCCCTTTTTAAACAAGGGGACGGCATTTACCATGGAGGAACGTGAGAAATTAGGACTGATCGGACTTTTGCCTCCCCACGTGCAGACTATTGAAGAGCAGGCGGCACAGACCTATGCTCAGATGGAAAAGAAGGAGAATGACCTGGAAAAGCGTCTCTTCCTCATGCAGATTTTCAACACCAATCGTACTCTTTTCTACTATCTTTTTTCCAAGCACTTGGCAGAATTTAATCCTATTGTTTATGATCCCACGGTTTCGTTAACCATTGAGGGCTATAGTGATCTTTTTGTGGATCCTCAGTATGCGGCTTATCTGGACATTAACCATCCGGAAAATATTGAAAAGACCTTGAAAAATGCCGCAGGAGACAGGGAAATCCGTCTCATTGTGGTAACCGATGCAGAAGCTATTCTCGGAATAGGGGACTGGGGCACCAATGGTGTGGATATTTCCGTAGGAAAGCTGATGGTATACAGCGGTGCCGCAGGAATTGATCCGGCCTGTGTTCTCCCCTTGGTTATCGATGCGGGTACCAACAGGGAAGAGCTTCGAAACAATCCCAACTACTTGGGAAATCGTCACGAGCGTGTCAGAGGAGATCGTTACTATGACTTTATTGACCAATTTGTAGAGACCGCTGAGCGTCTTTTCCCCAAACTCTATCTTCACTGGGAGGACTTCGGCCGTGGAAACGCTGCGAATATTCTGGAAAAATATCGTACCAAGATCCCAACTTTTAATGATGATATTCAAGGAACAGGAATCGTAACCTTAGGCGGAGTATTTGGGGCAATGGCCATCAGCGGACAGAAGCTTAGGGATCAGGTTTATCTTTGTTTTGGTGGGGGTACGGCAGGAGCCGGTATTGCCTCCCGCGTACATAGAGAAATGGTGAGAGAGGGCTTATCTGAGGAAGAGGCTTACCGGCGTTTCTTTATGGTGGATAAGCAGGGACTACTCTTTGATGATATGGAGGATTTAACGCCCCAGCAGAAACCCTTTGCGAAGAAACGTTCCGATTTCCCGAATGCAGACAAATTAACGGACTTGGCAGAGGTAGTAAGAACGGTAAAGGCGACGATTCTTGTAGGTACCTCTACACAGCCAAATACCTTTACCAAGGAAGTTGTGGAAGCGATGTGTCAGAACACTGCGCGCCCCTGCATTTTCCCCTTGTCCAATCCGACAGAACTGGCAGAGGCAACGGCGGAAGACCTGATTACCTGGTCAGACGGAAAGGCCTTCGTAGCAACCGGTATTCCGGCAGACCCTGTTTCTTATAAGGGTGTGGAGTATATCATTGGGCAGGCAAATAACGCCCTGATTTATCCCGGACTGGGCCTTGGGATGCTGGCTTCGGAAGCAAGTCTCTTAACCGATGAAATGATTGCGGCAGCAGCAGATTCCTTGTCCGGTATTACCGATATCACAAAGCCCGGTGCACCGGTGCTTCCTCCCTTTAAGTATGTGGGCGAGGTTTCCATTAAGGTAGCGGAAGCGGTGGCAAAGAAGGCAAAGGAGCAGGGACTTGCCCGTGCAAAAGAGCAGGATATGGAAAAGGCGGTAAGGGACTTAAAGTGGTATCCGGAATATAAATAAAGGAGGAGATAATGACGGTATTTCTCACCTCGATACAAAGCATTATTCCGATTATCGTGATTATCGCTCTCGGCTACATTTTGCAGATAAAAGGCTGGTTTTCGGAGAGCTTCGGACCGAATCTGTCCCGGCTTATTATGAATGTAGCTTTACCGGTTTCCATTTTTGTCTCGGTATTAAAGTATCTTACCGTAGATAAGCTTATCAGCCTTTCGGGAGGCTTGCTTTACACCTTTGGAGCCTTTGCTTTAACTTATATTTTCGGCTTTTTGGCGGTAAAGCTATGTGGAGTTCGTGCCGGAAGACGGGGAACCATGATTAATACCTTTGTAAATGCCAACACTATTTTCATTGGGCTTCCCTTAAACATTGCTCTTTTTGGGGAAGAGGCTCTACCCTATTTCCTGATTTATTATATTACCAATACGATTTCCACCTGGACCTTGGGCGTTTATATCATGACCTCGGACAGTGTGGGAGGAAAAAAGAAAGAGGGGACAAAGTTTGACTGGAAGAAGCTTTTACCGGCTCCTCTTGTGGGCTTTCTGATTGCTTTGGTATTTTTACTTTTAGGAATTTCAGTGCCCGCATTTGCTGAAAATACTTTGACCTATATCGGGAATATTGTAACACCCTTGTCTTTGATTTACATTGGAATTATTCTTGCAAAGGCGGGGCTTAAGAGCATTCACTTAGATAAAGACACTGTAGTTGCGGTGGTGGGGCGTTTTATTCTTGCCCCCGCCATCATGTATGCTTTACTTTTCTTTACAGGAAGAGGACTGCCAACAAAGGAATTCAATACCTTTGTGATTCAGTCGGCTACACCGGCTCTTGCGGTTCTGCCCATTTTGGCCAGCCAAGGAGACGGAGATGTAGAGTTTTCCACCAATGTGGTGACCATCAGTACCGTGCTTTTTATTCTCGTTGTGCCGATTCTTATGACTTTGTTGGGCTAAGCGTTTCAATCATATATTGAGAAGCTGAGGATTTTTAGCATGAAAAAGCCTATATAGGAGGCAGTAAAAAAAGAGCGGTTTCCGCTCTTTTTTTGTGTTTGTGTTCCTGAACAAGAACTTGAAAATATTGAAGCATAAACATAGAATTTTTTTGTATGAGATATCCTGTTAAAAGGATGAACATAAAAATATACATAGGTATACACATAACTATATAAACATAACTATATACACATAGGAGAGGAGCTTTCTTTGCGAGATTTCTTGAAAAAATATGCTTTGGTACTTTTGATTGGCGGAATTTTTGAAGCGGTGGCGGTGAGTCTTTGGCTTACGAAGCAGAATCTTTTTTATCTTTTCAACTTTAGCTATATCGGAATCTCACTATCTTTGGGGATTTTTCTGCTCGGAAGAAAATATCCCTATGCCCGCCGTATTGTACAGCTTCTGGTGGGACTCTATATGCTTGTTTATTTAGGGCTTATCAACCGGGAAAATATGCAAATTGAGGGCTTTTGGTACTATTTGTTTACCGGTGTTTTCGAAGCGGCCACGATTCATTACGCCGTGGCAAAAATCTTCGGGCCACTGATTTTTGGAAGGGGCTTCTGCGGTTATGCCTGTTGGACTGCCATGGTTTTGGATTTTCTACCATATAAAACCAGAGTGCTTCCCCGGAAAAGTATCGGCTGGATTCGCTATCTGACTTTTGCCCTATCTTTTCTCTTTGTTTCCGCCTTGTTTCTTCTGAAGGTGGGGAATCTGGAAAGGATTATGTTCTGGGCCTTCCTAATAGGCAATCTCGCCTATTATCTTGTGGGGATTGCTCTGGCCTTTCTTTTCAAGGATAATCGGGCTTTCTGCAAATATATCTGCCCGGTTACCGTATTCCTTAAGCCAATGAGTTATTTTTCACTGGTACGGATTCGTTGTGATGAGACGAAATGCATTTCCTGCGGAAAATGCAAGAAGGTCTGTCCCATGGATGTGGAAATGACGGATAATTCCAGGAAGAGAAAAAATGGGACGGATTGCATCCTATGCATGGAATGTGTAAAGGTCTGCCCGAAGAGGGCACTGTAAGGGGCCTTATCTGTATTGGATTCTAGTTATCTTCATTCAGCAGAGGAAAACGCAATATCGTAATATGCAAAAGTATGTTATTGCATATTACGATATTGCGTTTTATAATATTCCTAACGAGTATCGTCTACGTGTGATGTACGGTTTTAGTCCAAAGTGTGCGGTTTTAAGGTCATAGTGCACGGTTTTTGGTTCATGGAAAGATGAAATCTATGATATCTGATTCGTTATGCGTATCAAGTATATATGCGATATTTCTTTGCCAGGAGGTGAATTTATGCGCTTTATAGGAAGAGCATTCGAACTAAGAGAATTAGAAGTAGAATACGAGAAAGGCACTTTCGCTTTATCGGTTATTTACGGGAGAAGACGAGTAGGGAAAACTTACCTGATTAAAGAATTTTTAAAAAGAAAAAGAGGCTATTATTTTGTGGCATTGGAATCCAATGCGCTTATTAACCTGAGTCTTTTGTCACAAGCGATCTATGAAGCTTGCGGGAATCTAAAGGGGCTTCCCGATTTTCAGGATTTTGAGGCGGCCCTTCGCTATTTATTTGCCTACGGAGAAGAGCATAGAATCGTTTTTGTCATCGATGAGTATCCCTATTTAGCCCAAAGTGCGGAGCATATTTCCTCCCTGCTACAAAAACTGATTGATGAGTATAGGGAAAAGAGCAGGCTTTTCCTGATTTTGTGCGGCTCATCCATGAGTTTTATGGAAAATCAGGTACTGGGCTACAAAAGTCCGCTTTACGGACGTCGAACCAGCCAGTTAAAGGTTCAGCCCTTTGGCTATTTGGAAGCGGCAGAGTTTGTCCCTTCCTATAGTTATAGAGATAAGGCAATTGTCTATGGAATCACCGGGGGAATTGCGGAATACTTAAGCTTCTTTGATGAAAATGTAGATTTAAAAACCAACATTATTCGTAATTTTCTGAAGCCTAACGGAAGGCTGTTTGAAGAGCCTGATAATCTCTTAAAGCAGGAGTTGAGACAACCCAAGCTTTACAATGATATTCTTTTTGTAATTTCGGCAGGGGCAAGCAAGTTAAATGAAATGGCAACGAAATTGAATATGCAAAGCGGGGGACTAAGTCATTATCTGAATTCTTTATTGGAGCTTGGAATCATTGAGAAGAAAACACCGGTTTTAGACCGTAAAAGTAAGCGCCCTATTTATCGGATCAAGGATACGATGTTTCGCTTTTGGTACTGTTTTGTGCAGAAGAATTTAAACTTACTCAATATGGATTTGGGAGAGCTTGTATACGAGAAGCAGATCAAGCCAAAACTCAATGAATATATGGGGGCTGTATTTGAACAGATTGTCATAGAGTATTTTGAACAAAGGCTGAAAAAAGGAAAGTTGGACTTCCTACCGGAAGATTATGGGAACTGGTGGGGAACAGACAAAATCAGAAAAAAGGAATCTGAAATTGATTTACTTGCTTTTGATGGCAAGGACAGCTATTTATTTGCTGAGGTAAAGTGGAGAAATCAAAAAACAGATGCGGCCATTTACCAAGAATTATTGGAAAAAGCAAAGGCATTTCCGGCGAAGAATAAAAGCTATTGGCTGGTCAGTCTTTCCGGATTTGAAGACTTTCCTGTTGAGAAGAATACGGAGCGAATCACTTTAGAGCAAATTTATGAGATAGGACGACGAAGTATTGACCCCTTCTATTCAGAAAGCAATATGCGTTCGCTGAAAAAATCCATAAAGGAATTGTGTGAGGGCAAGGGAAAAGCGCATGAGCTTATAGAGGTAGAGGATGAGATAAGAATACAAGGGGATAAGCAATGACTTCGATTAATATTACCAAGGCAAGAGCAAAGCTTAATCAGATTGTTTCAGAAGTAAATGAATTTTCTCAGCCAATTACGATTATCAATAATAGAGGTAAAAATGCGGTGTTGATTGGAGAGGAGGATTGGAAAGCCATTCAGGAAACGTTGTACTTGAATAGTATTCCGGGGCTGAGCCAAAGTATTTTGGCGTCAAAGGAAGAAGAAAATTCCGATCAACCTTCTTTTCAATGAATAGGAGAAATCATGAAACAATCATTAGAAGAAAAACAGTCACTAGCTATGGAAGGCTTAGTGTCTGGAAAGAATTGCGGACAGCTGGTGCTACTTGCATATCAAGAGGAATTTAATCTGCCCGAGGAGCTTCTGCTTCCTCTCTCTGCAGGGCTTATTGAGGGCTTAGGAACCTTAGAGGGGACCTGCGGAGCCCTCATTGGAGCGAACCTTGTTTTAGCTATGAAAAATAAAGGAAATCCTATGGTACAGGTGGAGGCCGCCCATCTTTTTCAGGATTTTGTTGAGCGCTGCGGAGCCAGCATTTGCAAGGATTTAAGAGGCATAGGCAAAGAAAAGCCTCTTTGCAGCTGCGAAGATTGCATCAAAGAGGCAATTGCTTTACTGTATTAATCTGTATTTTTCTGTATGAGCCGAAGTATTTTGGCGATGAAAGAGGATATAGCGGAAACTACGAATTATGATTCGGATGAGGAGTAGCAAAATATTTTTAGAATTCCTCTACAATTTCCACACTATCCGGTAAAAGCTCCGGATTTACAATGGAGTTTCCGGATAGCTTTACTTTTTTCAGATTGGGTAAATTCCGTAGTGCACTGATATCGGTAATATAGTTATCGGAAATATCCAGCTCCTCCAGAGCGGTGAGTCCCTCTAAACAATCCAGATTCTCCAGCTTATTTCCACGAAGCCCAAGCTTCTTTATCGCTTTAAAATGGGAAAGAAAGACTTTGGCATTGACCGTAAAATTGTCGGAATTATCATCCAGGTTTTTAAGCTCTGCTTGCGTGAGAATCAAGGTCTCCGTAGCGTTGTTATCTTCCATTTTACTAAGGGATAGGGAAATATCAGGCGTTTCAGGTGGACCAATAAGATTTTCGTCAAAAATCAGTTCTTTTACTTTAATGCCGGAAAAAAGTCCATGATAGTCTTTTAGGAGGTCTAAAGATTCTCCCAGAATGCTCATTTTTTCAAGGTTTGGTAAGCCTGCTAAAACATTTTCCCAGTCGTTAGAAATATAATCCAAGGAACCGGAAACTACTAGAGTGTTTAATGAGTTCATACCGCGAAGGGACTCGGCGCTAATATTCCATCCATTCAAAACACAGTAGAGGCTCTTAATCGAAGGCATATGAGCAAAATGCTTGAGATCACTCGATCCGCAAAACACGTCTTCCAAGGCGGTTAAATTTTGCAAATCCGGTATGTAACAGCCATGCCCGCGACCGCCAAGGTGCAGGCTTTGTAAAGCGCTGAGACCGGCAATAGCCTTTCCGTCCGTTAATTCATAGCAGTCATCAATGGAAAGTGTGTTTAATGAGGGGTGATTGGCTAAACCGTCCAAAGAGAGTATCGGTACGCTCTCGAGCTCCAGAGACTTTAAATTAGGCATATTTTGGGTAAAGTTTAAATCCTTTACGGACATTACATGGGATAATCTGAGATTCTCTATCTGGGGCATGCCGGAGAGGACGGAGATATTTTCCAAGGGGGTATCAGAGGGACCCGACAGACTCAGAGTTTTACAATTGCTTAAAGTGGCTAAAGGAGCTAAATCCGCAGAGGTATAAAGGGATAAATTCTCTAAGTTAGGAAAGTGTCTTAAAAAAAGCAGCCCCCCTTCATAGTCAGAATCCACCCTGATGGAAAGGCTTTTCAGGGAAGAAAATGGTGTGAAAATATCCGTGATATCTTTTGTTTTGTCAGAGGAAATGCTGTAGGGAACAATGTCGTCGCGCAGGTAAATACCGCTAAGACCGAGCATTTGTTCCGGATTTGCCAAGCTTAGCAAAAGCTCTCTGAAGCTTTCCGAGTTGCTTCCTATAGCAGAAAAGTATTTTAACTCTTTTAGATTCTTTAAATCTTGATTGTCTTGACTGTCACTATCGAAGTCCAGGTCTTTTCCCAGTGCCAGATTCTCCAAACCGGTGAAGGGCTGAATCTCCTGCCGAGGAATACTTTCCGTAGCAGAAAAATAAAGAGTCTTTTCTTCCATGGGATTTCCCTCTTCATCCAGCTTTTCGGCATAGGAAAAACACCAATTTTCTTCCGCTATATCTTTTGAAATGGACAGGAACTTTAAGGAACTATAGTCTTCCCCTGTAACTTGAGAAAGATTTTTGGAAAATGCTTTTTCTACAAAGGAAATCACTACCGGATCCTGCACAGTACTGCGATATTGGTCGGTGGGAAGCTCTATACCGCTAGGAGAAAAGACTGTTCTTAGTAAAACAAACAGAAGGATTGACATTACCACTACTACAGTGCCCACTGCACAGCTTTGCAAAAGGTATTTGCCTCGTACGTTGTTTGTGGCAGTTCTTTCCTTATTATAATTCACATTTTTTATGGTGATATTTTGGGTAATATCCGGCTTATGAGGCTCCAAATAGACCTTGGTATTACAGAATTTACACTGCACAAATCCTTCCTTCATTCCCTCAGGAACGGATAATTGACCATTGCAGTTAGGACATTGGATTTTGGTAATTTTCATGGATTTTCCTCTTGCTATTATTAACTTATATTTTGTAAAATGAATATTATTTTATAAACAAATTAAGTTTACAAAATGTATAAGGGATATGCAAGATAAGATTAGGAGGAAAAACAATGAGAAGTGTTTTGGGAGATCGTACAGCGGTGTTTGATGATGGAGGACGGAAGTTAAGCATTACGAAAGATGGAATTTCCGTAGAGGGGAAGAAGCCCTTTACTCTTTCTTTTTCCGAGGTGGGAGCCATTCTTCCCATGCGATATTGTAACTCCAATATGCTCTATTCTCTGATTTTTAGGGATCTTCAGGGGAAAAATATCAGTCTTCCGGATTTAGAGACAGATACCAAGGCAAATGGTAGAGGGCATAATATCGCGGAAACCAAGACGCTCTTACTTGCATTTGCAAGAAATAAGCTGGGGGCTGAATTTCCCAATAGCATCGATAGCCTGGATCTTCACATCGGCTTTAATTTAAAGGAAAAGGAGATCCGTCTTTCAAAAGGATTTATCACAGGAGCAAAGCATAGCATCCCTTTAAGCGCTATTCGAAGAGTGAAAATGGTGACCAACGGCACCATTTCCAACTTAGGTATTTATACCAAGGAAAAGGGCGGCTTCTTTGATTTTCCGGATATGAGCATTCCTGCAAATGAATTGACCCTTCCTATCCTGGAGGCGGCCATGACCAGAAATACAGGAGTCGGTATTGACTTTAGTAGGGGAGACGGATTTGCACAAAAAACTTCCGAGTTTATGATTATTCGTTTCTTAAGTGCCGATTTTTTCATTAATGAAGATGGCAGTTTCTCCGCTGAATGGCAAGAGAGGATCTATGACAGAATTTTTGCCTATGGATATGAGGAGGATACCTTGCTGGAGCAAGCTATATTGCTTTAGTAAGAAAATGTCTCCTCCACCTCTTGATAAGGATAAGCCTTACGGAGTGCCTGATAACAGGGGCAGTCTTCCTCGTGGTCGTTAATGACACCGCAGGCTTGTAAAAATGAATAGACAATGACGGGGCCGGTATACTGAAAGCCCCGTTTTTTTAAATCTTTACTGATTGCCTCGGAAAGAGCATTTTTCGCCGGCATTTCCCCCTTTTCATGTCCTTGATAACAAAGACTCTTTCCGCCGGAAAACTTCCAAAGATAGCTATCAAAGCTACCCTCTTCCTTTTGCAGGGCTAAAAATGCCTTGGCGTTTTGAATCATGGCTTTGATTTTTCTCTCCGACTTAATCATATTTTCCGTATGCATGATTCTTTCAATATCTTCTTCCGTGAATGCTGCGACCTTTTCCGGGGAAAAGTTTGCAAAACAGCTTCGAAGGGTTTCTCTTTTTCGAAGAATCAAGGCCCAGCTAAGTCCGGCCTGCATGGATTCCAAAAGCAAATACTCAAAGAGCTTTTGATCCTCATGGGTGGGAACGCCCCATTCTTTATCGTGGTAGGAAATCATTTCCATACTGCTGTTTTTCCATTGACAAGCCATAACGCCTCCTTTTTGAAAAGATTATAACAGAATCTATTTAGAGTTGATAATAAATAAGTAGAGTAGTATAATGTACTACATATAAGGTTTGTGTATTCTTTGCTTGAATAGTACAGCAAATAATTTTTGAAATAGAGGTAAAATCATGGCATTTTCAATTCGAATGAACGAGGAAGAAAAAGCGCTTGCAGAAAGCTATGCAAAGCTTCATGCAATGTCTTTAGGAGAGGCTTTCAAAAGGGCATTATTTGAACGTATTGAAGAGGAGTATGATATCAGTCTTGCCAATGAAGCCTATCAGGAATATAAGAATAATGGATGTAAGTCCAGACCGATTGAGGAACTCTGGAAGGAATTGAATCTATGAGCTACCATGTAGAAACAACTGCTCGATTCGATAAAGAGTTCAAAAAACTGGATAAATACACGCAACAGATCATCAAATCGTGGATTGTAAAAAATTTGCAAAATTGTGAAAATCCGAGAGCTCATGGAAAGGGACTTACCGCTAACAAAAGTGGACAATGGCGGTATAGAATCGGAGATTATCGTTTACTCTGTCTTATACAAGATCAAGAGCTGATTATCCTTGCATTGACTGTTGGGCACAGAAGAGATATCTACAGCACTTAGGGGAACAGTAAGTCTCTAGACTGTGAAGTGGTAGATTACGGCCTATTTTAGACCTACTTTCACTGTTGCCTTCTCCGCTTCTTTCTTCGTAAATCCTTCATTCATCAGGGCATCTATTAAATCTTCTTTGGAGCTCACTCCGTCTTCCATGTATTCTTTTGCAACAATCTCAGCGTGCTCTATCCAGTTCACGTTAATATGGCTCACGGCAAAATCCGCTTCCTCTTCCGTGAAGTGGTCGAAAAGCAACTGTGCTTTTAATTTCTCTTTGGAAAACCCGATTTTATGCTTGCAATACTCTTTGGCTTTCTTCCGTGCCTCTTGATTCCAATCTATACTCAGATACTCTAGGGCGAACTTTGCATCTTCAGAATCGATATTCTCTACAGAAAGCATTTGCGATAATTCTGTTTGGGATAAGTGCATAGTATCAAGATAGTCTTTTGCAGTTTGGATAGCCTGTACTTGATTTTCGCTTAAGCTTTCCAATGGGGGCTTGGTAGTTTCTTCGCTTGATGATTCCTTACCTGTCGAGATACTATTCTTACTCATTTCTTTGGAATCCGCAGAACTCTTTTCCGGGTTAATTTCTTTGGAATCCACAGAACTGCTCTCTATGCTTTCTGAAGAGACCTTCGAAGAACTATCTACAGTATTCCCTTCTTGATTCTGCTTTGTACAGGACATCATAATGAAGAGAAGGAAAATCGGAGCAAGTCGGGCGAGGTATCTGGAAGCATGACTCATTTTTATAAATCCTTTCGTGGGAGAGACTTCATTTTCATAATAACAAACTATAATAACTACGGTATAATGTTCTTATAGTAATCTTTGCTTTCTTATTAGGCAAGAACAAGTGTGGATGTAAAAAAGAGTTTTGAGAGAAATGGAGAAACAATGGAAGAATTTAAAACAATGAGGCGGTTTAAGCAGGAAATTTCTAAAGAAGAGTGTATTCAAGTTTTACGGGAAGCTCCCAGAGGAGTCATGGCTTTTCATGGGGAAAATGACTATCCCTATGCTATTCCTTTAAACCAGTTTTATGATGAGGAAGACGGAAAGCTCTATTTTCACGGTGCGAAAGAAGGATTGAAATTGGATCTGCTTGCTAAAAACAATAAGGTTTGCTTCACCATCATGGACTCCGGATTCAAAAAAGAAGGAGAATGGCCTTGGTATATTCGTTCCGTGCTATGCCTTGGACGAGTGGAAGCTGTAGAGAATCAGGAGAAGGTTATAGAACAATGCAGAAAGCTGGCGGAAAAATTCTATCCGACGAAGGAGTCTATAGAGAAAGAAATAGAAAAAGCCGGGGCAAGAGTCAATATGCTTTGCATGACGATTGACAGAATGACAGGAAAGCTGGTGAAGGAATCTTAAGTTTATTATAATTTTCCATGTAAGGAGGAGAAGATGAGTCGAAAGGAAGAAATTCAAAATGCCTATCAATCCGTTGGCAATCATACCGGCTTTTATGACGGAATGATGACCTATGGAAATATTGCTGGCAAGCTTCTATGCCGTTTGGTATGGAACATGGACAAGGAGAAAAATCTTTATTATCGGAATAAGGTCTTATCCTCCATTCCTAAGGACTTTTCCGGAAGGCTTTTGGAAATTCCTGTGGGTACGGGAATCATGACTCTTCCCTTATATAAAGGGCTTCCTAAAGCAGAGATTGTCTGTATGGATTATGCGCCGGAAATGATGGAGCCGGCAAAGGAGAGGGCGACATTACTGGGGATAGAGAATATTCATTTTCAACAGGGAGATGTGGGAGCTCTTCCTTTTCAGGCGGAAAGCTTTGATATCGTTTTATCCATGAATGGTTTTCATGTTTTTCCGGACAAGGAAGCGGCTTATCAGGAGGTGTTCCGCGTATTAAAACCGGGAGGGATTTTCTGCGGTTGTTTTTATGTGGAAGGGGGCGTAAAAAGAGCCGACTGGTTTGCCAAGCATATTTATGTTCCAAAAGGTCTGTTTACACCACCATTTGAGACGGAGGAGGGTTTAAGAAAGCGACTTATGGAAAGCTACACAGAGGTTTCCGTAGAAAGGGTGGAGACGGTGGCTTGCTTTTCCTGTGTAAAAAAAAAATTCATGATTGTGACCGTTCCTTTCTGTTCTCCGTCTTGATAGGTGAAGGGAGCTAAGGCAAGGCGGAAATTTTGTCTACAGAAGATGTGAATTTTGGCGTATAATGGGGAGGTATAAAAATGTTTTTGTCCTATCCCGGACAGCGGATAGGAAAAGTCGGGAAAAATTAAGCAAGCCGTAAAGCGTGAAGAAGGACAAATAGAATTCCTGATTTTTAGAGTGGAAATAGGGGAAAATATGCTTGTTACGAAAAAGCTAAGCAACGATAATACATGGATTAATATTAACTCGGATGAAATTACAAAGCATTCCAAAGTATACGAGGAATATGATATTGATCCGAAAACGCTGGAGTATGCTTTGGATGAAAATGAGCATGCCCACATGGATTATGATCGGGAGGACGGAACCGTTACCTTCATTTACAGTGTTTTGGATCTGGAAAAGGATAAGGAATATTATGAGACGGTTCCTCTGACTTTTATTGTGCAAAAAAATCGACTGGTGACCATCAGTAATGAGGACAATGTATATATCATTCAGAAGATGTGCGATTATGTGGATGGAAAAGAGAATCTTTCGATTTATACCTTACTCTTTGCAAGCTTGGAAATGATTTCCAATGCCTACTATCCGATTATTGAGCGTTTGGATAAGCAGAAGGATGAGATTAACCATTTGCTTCGGCAGAAAACCACGAAGAAGAATCTCTATGCTCTTTCCGACTTGGAGGTGGGCATGATTTATTTACGATCCGCCGCTACGCAAAATCGTCTTTTGCTGGAGCATATCCAGGCTCATGCCATTTATCGTAGCTTTGATGAAGAGGAGTCTGCACAGTTTGATGATGCCATGGTGGAGGCCAGACAGCTGGTGTCCATGACGGAGCTTCTTTCTACCGTGGCTCGTCAGCTTTTGGACTCCTACAACAACATTTTGAACAATGACTTAAATAACAACTTGAGCACCCTGACTATTTTTGAAATTTTGCTGAGTGTCCTGGCGGTAATTACAGGCTTCTTCGGAATGAATGTTCCTCTCCCTCTGATGAATGAGCGAAAAGCCTGGGTATTAATTTGTGCTGTGAGTGCACTCATTTGGATAGCCCTAACCTGGGTAATGCGCTGGATTATTAAACGCAGATAAATGAATGGATAGAAAGTAAGGAATAAAACGTATTTGAAGCCGGGATTGGGAAATGAAGCATTGGGAATATAGCTTTAGGAACGTAAAATCATAGATAAGGATTCAGAAGGATGGAAGACCAAAAGATTATTACCCTGTATTTTCAAAGGGCGGAGACTGCGATTTCAGAAACCAAAAATAAATACAGCCGCTTACTCCTTTCTATTTCCTATGGTATTTTAAAAATTATGGCGGATGCGGAGGAGTGTGAGAATGATACTTATTTAAAGACCTGGAACGCCATTCCGCCGAAACAGCCGGAGAATTTGCCGGCTTTTTTATCGAAGATTGTTCGGAATCTTTCTTTGGACCGATATGATAGTTTACATGCGGAAAAGCGTGGGGGAGGAGAAGTTCCGGTGGTACTGGAAGAACTGTCGGAAGTCCTTTCGGATAAGGGGCCAATTCCGGGAGAAAGTAATGAGCTTTCGGAGCTTATAGACTCATTTTTGGCTAGCTTGAAACCGGAGAGCAGAAATATTTTCATGAGAAGATATTGGTTTATGGATTCCGTATCCGAGATTGCGAAGGAATCCGGTTTTGGTCTTAGTAAGGTGAAAATGAGTTTAAGCCGTACAAGGGAGCAGCTTAAGCTTTTCTTAGAGCAGGAGGGATATCGTTTATGAAAGAGGACAGCAAGCGACTGCTTCGGGGAATGACAGAGGTAAGTGACCAATATATTCTGGAAGCGGAGGCATTTTACCAAAAGAAGGGCGGAGAGAACGTTGATAGGGAAAACGCAGTAAAAGAAAGAAAAGAAAAAGAAAGCAAAGAAAATCAAGAAAAAGAATACCAATACAAAGAATGCAATAATGAAGAAGGCGGAAATAGAGAAAGTATAGAAAAAGAAAAAAAGGTCATTAAAATGCAGGAAGCTAAGAAGAGAAAATTTATTACCCTTCCTCGGGTTTTAGGATTTACTGCTTCCATAGCTGCGGCCTGCTTTGTTTGCTATATCGGAGTATTCATGTTTTTAGCTCCCAGAGCAGCCAAACCAAGCTCTGTAATGCTGGAGGGAGCACAAGGGGAGGACTCCGGTGGAACACAGGATAAAGCGGAAGAATTTGCCGCAGAGGGCGGAGAACTGAAAGAGAACTCTGCCGGGATCACGGCTAAGGGACGGAGCGTAGAAGAAGTTGCGTCCATGCAGCAGGCTACAGAACTTACCGGTTTTACCATGCGTATTCCTGAGGGAAAAGATCCTTATACAGAAAAAACCATCAGTGTAATCGGAGAGGATATGATTGAAGTGGCCTATTCTAAGGAAGAGCCTTCTGCGGTAGGATATTCCATCCGAAAAGCAAGAGCTGAAGGAGACATTAGCGGAGATTATACGGAGTATACAGAAAGCAAAGAAGTGGATTCCGAAGGAAGGAAAGTCACTTTAAAGGGTGAAGCCGGAAGATATTCCCTGGCATTATGGGAAGAAAATGGCTTCAGCTATGCGGTAAATGCACAGGAGAAGCCAATGACGGAAGAGGAGATTTTAGAAATTGTAAAGGCGGTGGAGTAAGAGACTCGTCAAGGCAATGGAGGAGCGTAAAAAATCGGACGGCGAATTTTCACCGTCCGATTTTTTATGAAATATTGTAGAAGCTAAACGTTTCTTAAAGCAATATCATCCTTGAGGCTATATTGCTTTTGATACTTTGGCACTATCATTAGCCCCAGAAGTAATGTCCGGTAATTAAAGAATAAATGCCCATAACTGCTACAACGGCACAAGCTATAATTTGCAATGGACGAATGCGTACGCTTGTTCCGTTTTCATGAGCTTGTTTAATCATAAGAATCTGCCCTACGCACATTACCAAGCAGACAAGAGTAACGATAATAGTCATGGTTTGCTGGTTCATTTTACTTCCCCCTAAAAATTAAAGTGATTTGTTTATTCCCTTAAAAAAGAAAATATTAATTTTAATCCTTAAGAATTGTAAGCAGAATACTAATGTCTGTCAAGAGAAATCTTAATCTTTTACGGAAGCTAATTGACTTCTTAGATGATGAATTTATAATAGTTTTGCATGTATAGGATAGAGAATTTTTCCTATCCCGTAAGTGAGATTATGGAGAAGAAGTAAACGTTACTGTTTATCAATATTTGTAGCAGCTTTCAGGAGGAAAACAAGATGAATCAGACTATTATGATTGTAGCCGGTGTGGTAGTTGTGTGGGCAGTTTTATTTGTTGTCATGATGAGCTTTCAAAAAAAGCGTAAGGCAGGGGAACAGCAATTTAATGCGGATAATGCGTATAAGGCACTCTTACATTTGTACTGCGATCATGTTGCTATTGACGGAAACAGCCTTTCCGCATTTTCCCATACGCAGGGAGAATATATGCAGACTATCGTAGCCTTGGAGCCGGGTCAGCATAGATTGGAAGGTATTTTCCGCTCTACAGAGGCAGGCGTTACAGGCAATAAGAATTTGGTCAGTGAAAAGCTTAGTATTGATATCGATTTGGAAGCAGGGCATGTTTATTCTGCAGCTATGTATTTTTATTCCGCAGAAGATAGAAACGAGTATTACAAGGGGCAGACCGGAAAGGCTATTGCAGAGGTTCCTCTTTCCATTGTTAAGGGCAGTGACCAGGTTAAGGCCTATGTCATTGTGTATGAAGAGCAATAAAAGTAGCTGGAGAAAGTGGTGGCTTCATGTGGAAAATAAAGTCTAATACTTATTTAGATGAAAATGGATCCTGCCACTGGCAAATTAGGTACTATTCGCCCAATCCGATTTTTTCTTTCTTTGGTCTTCTTTTCTTACTGGGGATATTTTTTCTGATATATAGGCAATTGGGCTTAGATAAGAGTGTGTGGCTTCTGTATGGACTGCTCACTATGTATTCCGCCTTTTGCGTATGGGATATCTACAAATGTTTCTTTCTTACTTATATTGTGGAAGCAATTCTGTATGAAGAGGAGATAGTACTTCTTTACCATAAGGGGGAAAGTCGGAGGATTCCTTATACGGAAATAGGATTTGTGGATTTTCAACTCCATGAGGGTATGGGAAGTAGAGTGCGTTTTTCGCCCCACTTTAGCCTTTACAAGAAGAACAGCACGTCAAAGATTCTGGATTCCGTATTTAAAAACGAGTATTTAGTTTTTATAGGGGAAGTAGAACTTCTGGAGGATTATCTTAGGATTAAAGAAATTCTGGCGGAAAAGGGAAAACATTGTGTGGAACCCAGGGAAACCGAAGAGTGCTTTCGAAG
This sequence comes from uncultured Oribacterium sp., assembly GCF_902481605.1. Classification (NCBI taxonomy): domain Bacteria; kingdom Bacillati; phylum Bacillota; class Clostridia; order Lachnospirales; family Lachnospiraceae; genus Oribacterium; species uncultured Oribacterium sp. The sequence goes on from NZ_CABSXI010000001.1 coordinate 24,610, forward strand.
AGGAAGGCTTAGCAGGCAAGCTAGAAGAGATATTGGATAGGGATAGAATCGTACGATTTTCATTGCAGAAATCGTACGATTCTTTTATACTAAGGAAAAAGGAGGGACAACTATGTCTATTACTGCAACGGAGTTAAAGTTGAACTTAAGTAAGTACTTATTACTGGCGGAGAAAGAAGATATTTGCATCACAAAAAATGGTAGACCGATTGCTAAGTTGGTTTCACCGTATCAAGACAAATTAAAACTTGTAGACGAGTTATTTTCCAGTGTACCTTCTGACTTAAATTTAGAAGAAGCTCGCGAGGAGAGAATGAATCAGATATGAAAATATTATTAGATACTTGTATTGTGATAGATTTTTTGCAGGGGAGGGAGCCCTTTGCAGAGGATGCCTATCAAATTTTTCGCCTTTTAGCAATGGAGATATTCTCTGCTTATATAACTGCAAAGTCAACAACAGATATTTACTACTTAACAAGACGCTGCACACATAGTGACAAAGAAGCGAAGGACAAGTTGAATCGTTTATTGGGAGTTTTAAAAGTGGCAGATACTTTGTCTGAGGATATTTTCAATGCCTTGATTTCCGAGGCAAAGGATTTTGAAGATGCGGTAATGATGGAGACGGCTCTTCGAATAAAGGCAGATGGTATCGTGACCAGAAATACAAAAGACTATAAGAACTCTTCCGTTAAAGTGTACACACCGAAAGAGTTTATAAAATATTGTGAGAAAAGTCTTTAAATGAACTTAGAAATAAAAAGAATACTTTAGTTCTATTTTAGGAGCCCAAGAGGCTTCTTTTTTATGCATAAAGAATAGTAAGTGAAATAATGAGGACATTTTGTATTGTAGACACAATAAAAATCTAAAAACGGATAAATATGCAATAAAATGCAATTTCATACGTTTTACACATTTCATACACAAGTTAAACATAAGTTTCTGCGATAGTAGGGCGTGTAAAGAGCAACCCAATCACAGAAAAGAGGACAGTATGAAAAAGAATAAAAATAAAATGAGTATATGGCTGGCGGCAATGGCAATGAGTATGGCCATCGTAGGATGTTCCAATGCAAAGACTGCTACAACAGCGGCAGCAACTACTGCCCAGAGCACAGAGGCGGTGGCAACGAACACTTCCACAAAAACAACGGCAAGTTATTCCGAGGAAGACTTAAATACTTCTTATTCTGACTCCGATACCAAGATTGAGTTGAGTAGCGGAAATGCCAAGATTACCGGTGAGGGCGCAAGCTATACGGATGGCAATATTGTCATTACCAAGGCCGGAACCTATGTCTTTAGCGGAGAGTTCAACGGACAGATCATTACGGAGGTGGGAGACGAAGACCTGGTACACATCGTTTTCAACGGCGTAAACATCACAAATACAACTTCCTCCGTCATTAACGCAGCTACGGGACGTAAGATTGTGCTGACCTTAGTGGATGGCACTACCAACACCATCACAGACGGTACAACATATAATTACGCGGAGGGAGAGGATGAGCCGGATGCAACCCTCTTTGTAAAGCAGGATTTGACCATTAACGGAAACGGAACTTTGAATATCAGCTCCAACTATGCAACAGCCCTTAAGGCAAAGGATAATCTCATAATCTTAGGCGGAAAGATTAACATTGAATCTGTAGGAAAGGCCATCAAGGGAACCGACTCCGTTACCATTGAAAATGCGGAAATCACCATCAATGTAGAGGATGACGGTATCACTACAGACGGAGCCTTGGTCATCAACAGCGGAACCATTAAGATGGAGAAGGTTGGAGAAGGTCTGGAGGCTGTTACCATTGATATTAACGGCGGAACCATTGACATCGTGGCGAGCAATGATGGTATCAATGCCCGTGGCTTGATTGATGACAGCGCTACAGATGAGGAAAAAGAAGCTTACGGAGAGGAAAATCAGGCGGATACCTATTTCCGTATTACAGGCGGTACGGTAAATGTGACAGCAGGCGGAGATGGTATTGACTCCAACGGTCAGGTATATATCGAAGGCGGCACCTTAAATGTTTCCGGACCTGCTTCAGGGCCGGATGTAGCTTTAGACTATAACGGAAAGGCAACGATTACCGGCGGAACTTTTGTCAGCACCGGTGTGCAGGAAATGTTTAAATCCTTCGACAGCAGTTCTACCCAGAACTTTATCAATGTGTTCTACTCTACTGCAGTAAGTGGCGGAACAGAGGTGAAGGTAACAGACAAGAGTGGGAATGTAGTGCTTAGCTACACACCGACCAACGATTTTACGGCAGTGATTCTTTCCTCTGAGAAGCTTGTGACAGGAGAGACCTATACCGTAAGTGCAGGAAGCAATAGCGAAGAAATCACGATTTCTGCAGGAGAGAATACCATAGGGGAGCAAAGCAGCGGCATGGGCTTTGGCGGTGGAAACGGTGCTCCTCCAAGTGGAGCTCCCGGGGAAAATGGCGGTACAACTAGCGGAAACGGCTCTATGGGACAGCCACCTGAGAAGCCGACAGATGCTAATGGAAATTAACTGACTATGCCGGAGCCACCAAGTAGTCAGGGAAGTAATAGTGAAAACAACTAATATCGTTTAGGGAAATAAATACCCCCGGAATACTTTTAATCCAATACTTTGGAGAAAAGTATTCCGGGGGTGCTTTTTAGAAAAGAATATAGACTGAAGAAGGGATGAAAAATCGGATTTCCTCGAATCAGTATATTCTCAAAGAAGAGCTATTTAAACAAGGCATTAAATCTTCGTTCTAAAGGAATTGACAATGCCGCGTACTGCCCCATAGCCCACTCCGGCTACCGGCCAAACAATCCAGCTAATGTCCCAGCGCCGGGTAATAAAACTGTAGCCCAGATAGATAGCGATTACCAAGCACCAGTAAATTTGCCCGACGTTTTCATTTTTGTACTCATCCATCTTTTTCTCCCTTCTATAATCCCCTTGCTCTAAAAGCATGTTCAAGGCATCCCAAATAATATTCGTTTTGACAATCCGAAACACGCCAACGGCCACAAAAAGCAGAAGGAAAGGCACGGCAAGAGCGGTATGGAGATCATCTTCCCCATAAATAATCATACTGATAAAGATGGGACTTGCCGCAATGATGCAAAGAAAAATACCTAAAATCATCTGAGAAGTATAAGTTCCCTGGTAACGGGATTTTTTCTCCTGCACCATACCATTTACCCCATAAGCAGTATTCAGAAGCTCTTTTTCTATATAATGGAATCGATCCCCTTCAATGGAGTTTTTGATAAATAAGGCTACTCCTGCTCCTGCCAAAAGGAAGAGGAAGAGCACACCAATCCCGACTGCTTTTCCCTCTGATAGAGAAAGAAGAGAACTTTCCTGAAGAGTGCTTAAAACAATCAATAGGCTGGGGGAAAGGATACAAAGCAATACGCCCAGAGCAATCTGGGAAGCTGCTTGATTCTTGTGTTCAAGAAAGGCATTGGCTTCCTCCATGGAAACAGGAACTTCCTTTAGGGAGGATTCCGTATCAATCTTTGGATCTTCTCCCGGACTGTCCAGCTCTATCTCATCCTTTAAGAGGTAATCAGTGCTTACGGAAAAGACCTCGGACAACTTCAAAATCTTATTCATATCAGGAACGGACTGGGCGCCCTCCCATTTGGAAATGGACTGCCTGCTGACCTCCAGCTTCTCCGCCAGATCCTCCTGAGACCAACCGTTTTTCTTTCTTAATTCTATAATCTTGTCTGCAAGTATCATATTCTGCTCCTTTTATAATTATCTGTGTTTACCGGAATTTCCCTTCTCGGAAAATGTCTTGGCTCACTCCGTCTTTACGTCTCCCATACTAATAAAAAATGCGGTTGCAGGGAAGAAAGAGGGCTTGTCAATTTGACAACTGGCGGTTGCAAAGCCTTGATTTTCCAAGGAAAAATAATATTTCGAAGAAAAGTTTCAGAATGGAGAAGTGTGATGAGTGAATTGAAACAACAGTTTCGGAAAATGAGAATCGATATGCGCTTGTCGGGGATTATTATATCCCGAACTTGACTTTAGTGGAAGAAGAAAGATTGAGTACAGTCTTTGAACTCCTGCCTGCATGAGTTTGTAATTCACTTGAATTATTAAGAGAAATATAGTACGATTGCATTACAAATAAATGCAGATTTTAATGGAGGTGTAAGCATGGCAAATGGATTACTTCAGCTTCGTATAGACGACAACCTTCGGAAGGAAGCTTCCGATGTATATTCTCAGCTCGGCCTTGACCTGCCCACGGCAATCCGCATGTTCCTGACTCGTTCTGTGCAGGTGCGCGGTATTCCATTCAGCATGATTTTGCCGGAAGAGAACTATAAGGCGACTGCAGCTGTTGCAGCCATGAAGCGCATGAGTAGTGATGCGGAGAATGCCGGTGTAGCCGACATGACACTGGATGAAATCAATGCGGAGATTGATGCTGTAAGGAATGGGAAATAACGTATGAAGCTATATGCTGTGATAGATACCAACGTACTGGTTTCCGCTCTTCTTCGCTGGGATTCCGTGCCCGGAGCGATTCTGGAACAGGCTCTTGTGGGAAGCATTGTTCCTCTCCTTAGCGATGAAATCATGACTGAATACGAAGAGGTACTACGGCGGAAGAAATTCCCCTTTAAGGAAGAGGATATCCAAGCTGTGACGGATGGGATTCGGATGCGTGGTGTGTTCCTTGTCCCGGAGAAGCTGGAGGAAAACCTGCCCGACCCGAAGGATGCAATCTTCTATGCGGTCACTATGGAAGCCAGAAAAGATAGTGACGCTAATCTGGTGACCGGAAACATCAAACATTTCCCGCTGAAGCCCTATGTGGTGACGCCGAGGGAAATGCTGACGATCCTAGAGAACGGTGGAAAGTTACTCCCGGAGGAAGCAAATAGTGATGGATGATGCGCTTATCCAAGGCTTTTGTAGACACTGTCTGCAAAATTGGAGAGGCTGTCACTTAATAATATGGAAGTTCTACATTTCCAAAACCGATTCAATGCTTAGACGAAGGGCGATTTCCCGGGAACCAATACCGAAGGAACGCATATCGTGTTCCTCTACATTTGCCAAAGAATCTCCGGTGTAGAGCAGACTACCCCATTGAATATCCCGCATCTTTGCTACGGCTGCCAGGGCGGAAGACTCCATTTCCACAACAGTACAAGCTTCCGACTTTCTATATTCCACCTTTTCTTTGGTTTCCCGGAAAAATCCGTCGGTGGACCAGGTAGTTACCTCTTCATAGGGCAAATGATGGGAGCGCAGAATCTTTTCGATAGCCTTTCTTGGGGCTTCCTCTATGTCCACGAAGCGGGAGGGAGGAAGATAATGGTAGGAAGTGCCTTCGTCTCGCAGTGCTTTTTTCGGAACCAGAAAAACGCCTTCCTCCTTATGAACCAATACACCGCAGGAACCGCTGCTGATGACTTTTTTTACGCCATGGGCAATGAGCCAATCCAGAATCTGTGCGGCAGGGGCGGCACCTACAGGAGCCTGTACCAAGAGGAAGGGAATTCCATTTTCCTCCAATAAAAAAATGGGATAATGCATGGTGGCGGAGAGAAAATGGGTCAGTACCTTTCCGCCATGCTGTAAGGCATATTTTTCAACCGTGTCCTGTAAAAAGGCAAAAACAGCCCTCTCCGGAAAATGCACATCCAGTGCTTCGTGACTTGGATCTAAAACGGCACAGGGGTCGGAATCAAATTCTAAGATGGGAATTTCGTGTTTTTGAATACTCATTTTGGCCTCTATTTTTCTCTTTTTAAAAGTATTTTATGGTAAAATAATAGCAATATTTTTTATAAAGTCCTAGTATACATGGGAAAATAAGAGATTCGCAAGAAGGAAAATGCTAAGGGAATTTAAATATTTAAATTGTAATGGAAGCATACGTGTCTTGGATAGAAAAATATTTATCTGACTATAACACGGACTTTTATTATCAGTCTCGAGAGTATATTGCTTTGTGCTATATAGAAGGGGAAATTGTGGAGTAGAAAAAGCTGTAGAGCAGAAAAGCTGTAGAGTAGAGGAGTGGGATAATATGAAAGTACTGGTCATACCGGATGTGCATTTAAAAACTTGGATATTCGATAAGGCGGAAAATGTCTTAAAGTCCGGTAAGGCAGATAGGGCAGTCTGTCTTATGGATATGCCTGATGATTGGGATATGGAATTTCAGATTGATCGATACAGAGCAATCTACGACAGGGCTATTGCATTTGCCAAGGACTATCCGGATACCCTTTGGTGCTATGGAAACCATGACCTAAGCTATCCTTGGGGACGACTGGAAAGCGGCTATTCTCCTTATGCGGAGCGGACGGTTATGGAAAAACTGGAAGAGCTGGAAAAGAGCCTGAAAAATTCCTCTCAAATCAACATTATGCATAGAATAGGTCGAGTTTTGTTTTCCCATGCAGGTCTTAGCACGGAATTTGTAAAAAGTCTAAACAAGAAACTCTTGGATGCGGATATAGATGAAGTCCTTCATTCGGTAAATACTGCTTCTCAGGATAAGCTATGGAATGATGAATCGCCCCTTTGGCTAAGAGCATTGGATGTACGGAGAAAGGCATTTCGAGGGGAAAAATATAAGCAGGTTGTGGGTCATACTCCGGTGGAAAAAATCATGGAGCAGGGGGGAATGATCTTTACAGATGTTTTCTCTACGGATAGGGAAGGTACGCAGATTGGGGAATCTGCCATGGCGGTGATAGATTCGGAGACGGGGGAGTATGAGGTGGTAGAGGTCTAAGAAAAGGGCTGGAATAAATGCTTTTCTAAGTAATATAGGCCTGAAATCTAGGCACGCTCTCGCTAAGCTCGCCCAACGGGTAGGGTACTAAGCGAAAAACTGCTGGCATTTGTTTTTCGTGATTGTCGCGGAATTATTATACTTTTTACTGAGGTGCTTGCTATGGAAACAACAAAACTTTGGAATCGAAATTTCAGCTTGGTGATTCTTGCGTCTACGATGGGTACTATCGGGGGAATTGCAGGAGGTTTTGCGCTGGCATTCCTGGTTTTCGATGAAACCGGGAGCACTTTGGCATCCGCTCTGATTCTCGCAATACAGCTTCTTCCCTTCCTGTTTATCCCTATCGTCATTGCGCCTATTATGGATCGACTTCCGAGAAAGACTTTTCTGGTCATGGGAGATGTTGCAAATTCCTTTTTGATTTTCGGCATGGGACTATGGCTATTGTTTTTTGACTTTTCCTACATTGGGTATCTCGCGCTGTCTTTGCTTCTGGCCTGTCTCGGATCGGTAGACGAGTTGGCCTTCACCAGTATTTATCCGGAGCTTATCCCGAAAGGCGCGGAGCAAAAGGGTTACGCGGTATCTTCCATGCTTTATCCGGTTTTAACGGTGATTATGACCCCGTTTGCCGCGGTACTTTTGGATACGTTCGGTGTGGCATGGATTCTGATTGCGCAGGGCGGACTATCGCTTCTTGCCGCTATAACGGAGAGCTTTATTCGTTTGGATGAAACGTAACGACATCATTCCGAACCCTATTCTCTTCAGGCATGGGTCTCGGACATACGGGAGGCGGTACAGTATTTAAAGAAAGAACGCGGCCTTTTAGGTCTTTATGAATATATGGCGGTGAGCAATGGTGTTACCTGTGCCTATTCTCCCCTTCTCATCGCTTTTTTTCGTACTTTTCCGGGATTCACGGCGGCAATGTATGCCGCATTTTCCGTGGTGGAGTTTATAGGAAGGTCCATCGGCAGTGCATTACAATATCGAATTAAAATTCCGGATAAGAAGAAGTTCGGTTTCGCGTTTTTTGTCTATCAAACATATTCCGCGATGGATATGTGTTTGCTCTGGCTTCCTTATCCTTTGATGCTTTTAAACAGAGGAATTTGCGGCTTTCTCGGGAGTAACAGCGCCATCATAAGAGATGCAGCCGTACAGAGGTATATTCCGGAGAGACTTCGGTCTCGGGTCAACGCTTTCCAGGGGGTTCTGGTTACAGCCGGCTGCAGTGCATTTTCTTTGGTGATGGGCTTTCTCGGAGAGATTCTGGATTATCGGTTATGCATTACGATTGGCGGAACGTTCACCTTACTGGCCGGTTTTGTTCTGATTTTAGTCAGGCAAAAAGAGGTTCGCAGGCTCTATGAGCCGGATATCAGTGAGGGGACTGGAAATTAGGGACGTTTTAAATTCGGCCCAAAGCAATTTCCAATAAGGCTACAAATTGTAATTTCAAGTGCTCTTCTTGAAGAATTCTCTTGTTATCATACATCACCCAACCTTCAGCTCAATGTTCGTTTTATTTTGAAGGAATTCCCGTAGTTCTCTTTCTTTGTTTCTGCGTCGTGCGTACCGAAACATTTTTACTTGATCGACTTTATATAATGAAAAAATAGCCTCCAAAGCCGCCGGATAATCTCCGAAAGAGAGCATGTCCTTTAGCCGCTTGTTAGCAAATAAATCAACTATCAGTTTTTCAATTGCCAGTTGATGCTGATTATTCCTTCCTTTTGGAGATTCACTAATTAGACGATCGATGATTATGCTGTTATCGATGCCATAGCGAAGAATCTGGTTTAAATCAGGTTTTAGAAGTACTTTTCCCGCAAATTCAGATACTATTCGCTCGAATACAAATTCGCATCCGTCCTTTTCTACCTCAAGGAAGATGTAATTGCGGCCAATCTGATGATTGAGAAATTCATTCAGCCAGCTGAATTCCCAAATTCTGTATTCAATCAAAGGAAATTCCTCATCCATAATAGAAATTATTTGCAAGGAAATATCGGAGTATTGATTTTCATATTTTATCGTATTCGCTGAATCTATGACTTTTCTATATTGGTTTCGTCCGATATGTTCGAGTTTTGAATTTTCAATCATGTATGAAAGTAATCCTTTAAGCTGTCCTTCACGAAAAAGAGGATCGCTTTTTTGTACCAGCTTTAAGATATCCTGTCTTGAAACGGTATAGTCAGGTAATGTTTCCCTAAGTAAATAATCCTTCATCCAGACCTCTTTTCTATAGCGGCAAATTCTTGTTTTTTTGCCGTTATGGTTCACTATATAATATATCACTTAACAGTGAAGTTGCAATGCCATATCGGCAAAATTCTTATATTTTGCTGATATGGCTAAAACCACTTTTTTTCATCTTTTTCAGCTTCATTTCAGTTTTTTTTCCTATACTCCAGCCATGAAAGGAATTGAAGCAAGTGCTTCCAACCTTCCTTTCAGGAAACGAAAGCAGACAAGGAGGGATAAGCATGAAAAAGAGGATTGCCTTAATACCGGCTTATAAACCAAATATACAGTTATTGGAATTTGTAAAAGGAATTGAAGAAAATGACATGGATTGCCTGATTGTAAATGACGGCTCGGGAGAGGAGTATTTGTCTCTCTTCCATAAGATAGAACGGGAAACGGAGGCCAGAGTGCTGTCCTTCCCGGAAAATAGAGGAAAGGGTGCTGCTTTAAAGGCGGGCTTGGAGTATTTGCAGAAGGAAAATGCGGGACTGCAAGGGGATTTTACCCTTATCACCTTAGATGCGGATGGACAGCATTTGCTGAAAGACGCCCTCAATCTACTTTCTGTAGCAGAGGAGAAAAAAGATACTCTGATTCTTGGCAGCAGAACCCAGTCCAAGGATTCTCCCCTTCGTTCCAGAATCGGAAACAGCATTACCAAAGAGGTGTTTCATCTTTGCACAGGGGTGGAAGTAAAGGATACCCAGACAGGGATGAGAGCATTTTCCGGAAAGATGATTCCGGAAATGTTAACGATTCCGGGGGAACGTTATGAGTATGAAATGAATGTGCTTTTGTATTTGGCAAAGGAAGGAGTGCCTATGGAAGAAGTGCCTATTGAAACGGTATATATCAATGACAATGCGGAAAGCCATTTTGATACGGTGAAGGATTCCTATCGGATCTACAAGCAGATTTTAAAATTCTCTGCCAGCTCCTTAGTATCTTTCCTGGCGGATTTCTTGCTCTACAGTTTCTTCTTCCTGATTACAGGAGGACTGTTTGTATCGAATTTCCTGGCAAGAGTCATTTCCCTACACATAAATTTCTTCTTAAACAAGACCATGGTATTTTCCACGAATGGAGAGAAGGAAGATATTGCAGAAAGCAAAAAGAGGATGGAAAACGCTAGAGTGCAGAAGGGAACTAAGTGGAATCTATCCGCATTAAAGAGCTTTAAGAAGGAAGAGTACCTTTCCTATCTAGGACTGGCAGCATTTATCTTCTTAATTAACAGCTTCATCCTATCGGGAATTGTAGGAAGCTTGGGAATGAATCCTTACTTGGCGAAGATTTTAACGGAAGGCTTGTTGTTCTGCTTATCCTACTTCGTGCAAAAGAAATGGATTTTCGGAAAGAAAAACAGCAAGAAAGCAGGGGTGAAGGAGAAAGGGCTTATGAGGTCCCGTGGATTAACAAAGACAGAAGCCTCTATGGCATTTTCCGGAAAAATGGATGAGGAATTAGTGGTTTTTGAAGAAGCCTTAAAAGAGAAAAACAAGCAGATTATGCAGGTACAGGCATAAGGAAAGGATAGAAATATGAGAAAGTTTAACGGAAAAAAAGCAGGAATTATATGTGGTGTGGCATTGGCTTCATTTACCTCCTATGCCCTCCTGGATACCTTCGTAATCCCCCACCCCATGCAGACGGTGTCGGGACAGAACTTAGATTCCAACGGGCTGTCTATAAATGAAGAGGAGAGTACAGAGGCGGAAAATGCCTATGCAGCTAATCAGGATCAGGACGGTTTAAGTTCCAATAACTCCGGACGAAGTGGCTTCAATCAAGATGATTCCGGGCAAAATGGATTTAAGCAAGACGGCTATCATCAGGATGGTGAGAATAACGACAATTACGATGAAAACAGCTCTGATCAGAGCTTTGGCGGAAATGGTGGATTCGATAATGGACAGGGCTTCGGTGGTCCCGGAAATGGCGGCTCCGGCGGACATGGTCAAGGCGGCCCGGGACGGGGAGGACAGGGTAGCTCCGGTAGTACAAGCAGCACAAGTTCCGGAACGGTAATCGGCACGTACTCTGATAGTAAGAGCAAAATTACCGTAACTCAGTATAGAGTCTATGATAGTAATATTTATGTGGCAGATGTGGAGGTAACAGACGGAACAAGTATTCTTTCCGCATTTGCAAACAATACCTATGGAAGAAACATTACCGATACCACTTCCGATATGGCAGAGGAAAACAATGCGGTTTTAGCGATTAACGGAGATTATTATGGAGCAAGACAAAGTGGCTATGTCATTCGAAACGGTGTGGTATACAGAAACCAGGGAAGTAACGGAGAAGATATGGTGATATCCAAGGACGGAAGCCTTTCCTTTATTTCCGAATCCGACACCACTACAGACTCTCTGCTTCAGAAGCAGGCTTGGCAGGTTCTTTCCTTTGGACCGGTTTTGGTAGAGAACGGACAGGTAGCCGTTTCGGAAAATGATGAGGTAGGTATGGCGATGGTCAGCAACCCAAGAACAGCCATCGGCACTGTAGCAAAGAATCATTATCTCTTTGTGGTGTCTGACGGAAGAACTTCTGAAAGTGCGGGATTAAGCCTTTACGAGTTGGCAAACTTTATGAAGTCTTTAGGGGCGACAAATGTCTATAACTTGGATGGCGGTGGATCCTCCACCATGGTGTTCCAGGGAGAGGTAGTCAATAACCCCACCACCAATGGAAACAAGATTTCCGAGAGAGCAGTCAGCGATATTTTGTATATCGGAAAGAATTCATAATACTAATCATAAAGGAGAAAACATGGAAAAGAATCAAGTGGTTTATTATCATTCCTTTAGCGGAAAGGACAATGCAGAAGAAAGGATGGAGAAAATGGAGAAGCTTTATGAAAAAAAAGATGGGCAACTGTCCTGGAAGTCTCTTCTCCCCATTGGCTTGACAACAATCTTTGTCTTTGCTTTTGCGCAGATTTACGGACTTTTCTCCCACGGCGTGTACTCAGCTTTTATGAGCTATGCCTTTTTACTCCCATTAACTCTCATTTTCCTTCCAAAGTTTATCAACCTATGCACAGGCAATCGCCTTTGGAATCTTTCTTTGGAAAATGTAGATGAGGCAGGGGAAAAGAAGTTATTCTTCACCTCTTTGGCATTCTTCCTTTGGAAGAGCGGTGTGGCGGTACTTACGGTAGGCTCCATCTATAAAGGGGTATTGGACATATACGGAACCAGCGGCACTTTTGAATGGATATACTTAGTAGTGGGAATTTTGGCTTTAGTATCCGGAGGAATCAGTGCTTTACTGGTAAAGAAAGCATAAGCTGTAAGGGAAAATGGAAAAGAGCTTGTCGTGTAAGACAAGCTCTTTTTTCGCGTTGGAAGTGTGGTTTAAGACTATAATAATGGATTGGTATTTATAAGTCTATGCAATAAAACTGATAATTTATAAAATAATCCAATTTCTCTCCTGTGGTTCTCTGGCGTATACTCTTCTTCGTTACAGCTTAAAAGAGTGGCTTAAGGAGGGAAAAATGAGAAAAAGCTTAAAGTTCGTGTTGCTCTTGGGAACAGTAGGAGTGCTGATGGCTGCCTGCGGAAATAAGGCATCAAGCAATGTGGAGAGTAGTGCAAAGGGTACCGAGCAAAGTACGGAATTTGTTGCCGCTACAGAGAAGAGCACGGAGAAGGAGACGGAAAAGGCAGAGGTTTCCGAAAAGAAGACGGTAGAGGGAACGGTAAACAATACCGTTGACTTATCCAAGTATGAAAAAGGAAAGAAGGTTCGCCTTTGGATTCCTGTGCCGCAAAGCAGTGAGTATCAGACTGTTGAGGACGTAAAGTATGATGCCGGAAATGCTAAGGCGGAAATGAATACAGACGACTGGGGCAATCAGATGCTTTATGTTGAATGGGATGAAAATGCCGAGCCCGCCGATAGAGTGGTTAAGCTGGATTTACAGGTAAAGAGAGAAGAAATTGTAAGCCCTGAATTAAAGGAGGATGAGAAGGCGGAGCTTCCGGAGGATGTGAAGAAGTATCTGGAGCCTTCCAAGAATCTTCCCTTAAATGACCAGGTGAAGAACAAGGCCGCAGAAGTAACCGAAGGAAAGACCACAGATTTAGAAAAGGCAAGAACTATCTATGACTGGGTTATTGCCAATATGAATCGAGATGAGAGCGTGAAGGGTTGTGGTGAGGGAGACGTTTGTGCGCTTCTAGATACCACCATGACCGGAAAATGTACCGATATTAACTCCATGTTTGTAGCCCTTTGCCGTGCATCCGGAATTCCTGCCAGAGAGCATTTCGGAATCCGTATCAATGCGGAGGATATCACGAAGAATCAGCACTGCTGGGCAGAGTTTTATTTAAAGGGAACAGGTTGGGTTTCCGCAGATCCCGCCGATGTGTTAAAGGCTGTTTTAAAGAATAATTGGACAAAAGATCAGGCAGAAACCAAGGAGAAGCAGGAATACTACTTTGGTAACTGCGATGCAGAGCGTATGATTTTGTCCGATGGAAGAGACCTTACCTTGAACCCTGCACAGGATGGAGAGGCTTTAAATGATTTCGGCTATCCATACGCAGAGGTTGGCGGAGTAAAGCTTGATAACTACACTCCGGATCAATTCGTTTATACCTACAGCTTTGCAAAGAAGGCATAATGTAGTAAAGAAGAGCGTACAAATCAGAATGCTTCTACTGAAAAGCTTCTACTGAAACACTTCTATTGAAACACTTCTATTGAAACACGCTACTAAATAGTATCAAAAACATGTAAAAAAGCATTTCCATTTTCTTTCTGTATAGAGGTTTTGGAGATGCTTTTTTCTTTTTAGAAAAGTCTTGGAAGAGATGCCTTTCTTTCAGAAAGTGAATATCAATAGAGTAAAGATTTTTTCAGTTGATAAAGAAATAAAAAAAGAGTAATCAATACCCCTTCGTGAACATTCGCAGGTCTTTTTTCCGCTACAATAGAGTGCTATACTGGTAGCAGAATTCCAAAGGGGGACGACAAAATGAATACAGCGCTTTCTGCAAAGGTGAAGGATATTATTATGGTAAATGTGGGCATAGTGATTGTGGCTGCTGCCGTTTTCTTCTTTCAGGTGCCCAGTCATGTGGCAGTATCTTCGATTTCCGGTCTGGCCATTGTGCTTCATCATTTTCTGCCCTTTTCCGTGGCGACTTTAGTGATGGCTTTAAATATTATCCTGCTGATCATGTCCTATTTTTTTGTGAGTCACGCATTTGCCTATAAAACAGCCTATGGCACCATCATGCTGCCGGCGGTGTTGCTTTTATTTGAAAAGCTTTTTCCCAATAATCAATCTATAACAGGGGATGTTTTTTTAGATGTGGTAGCTTACATTTTCTTTGTCAGCATCGGACTTTCTATTCTCTTTAATCGAAATACCTGTTCAGGAGGCTTGGATGTGGTAGCAAAGATGATGCAGAAATATCTACACATGGATGTGGGACAAGCCATGGGACTTGCGGGGCTTTGTATTTCCCTCCTATCCATCTTTGCCTTTGATGCAAAAAGCGTGATTTTATCGGTGTTAGGCACCTATTTTAACGGAATCCTTTTGGACCATTTTATCTTTGGGCAGACCATTAAAAAGAGAGTTTGCGTGATTACCACCGAGGAAAAGGCGGCTATTCTTACAGAATTTATTTTGAATCGCATCCATAGCGGCATGAGTATCTATGACATTATGGGAGCCTACAGTCATGAGATGAAGAAGGAGATTGTGGCGGTGGTGGATCGGCAGGAATATCAGAAGCTGATGGCCTTTTTGGAGAAGGAAGATCCGAAGGCGTTTATTACCGTTTATAATGTGGCGGAGATTCATTATACGCCGAAGAAGTGGTAGGAAAAATAGTAGAGTTGATGAGTTGCAGGCAGGGGAAATAAGAATTTCTTAGACATTTCACTTAGGCATTTCAACACTTATTGACACGGAAATATAAAAAGACTAATATGAATTTAAACAAAATGCGGCACAATCCAAAATATGCCGCATTTTGTTTAAAAAAAGATATGTATATGGATAATAGATGTAGAGGTAGTTGAGATGGAAAAATATTCAAAAGTTTCCAACGACCAATTGATTTTTTCAATTCAAGAACTAAAAGATAAAGGCTTGTCATATTACAAAATCAGCCAATTGGTTAAACAAGGAATCCTCATAAAACTAAATAAGAAATATTATGAAAATACGAATTTTGATGGAGAAGAGTCTGACTTCTATTATGCTTATGCGTATGTACCAAATGGCGTCATTTGTCTTCTGAGCGCCGCTGTTCATTATAACCTGTCTACTTATCGTCCGGATGCCATAGATATAGCAATTCCAAGAAAAGCAAGGGTGTCGACTCTTCCGGAATGGCCGGAATTAAAAATATACTATTTTACAGAGGAACGTTTTTCTGTAGGTGCAGAAATCATAGAAGTTGGTAAAAATAAGTTTCGTATTTATGATATAGAGAAAACGGTTGTGGATATCGTGTTTTATAGAGAAAAAATGGGTGTTGAGGAAACAAAGGAAGTTCTTAGCAATTATCTTCATAGAAAAGATCGTAATTTGAATAAGCTGATTCGATATGCAGAAATGCTCAAGTGTAAGGATATTATAAACAAGTATCTGGAGGTACTGGTATGATAAGTGCAATATCAGTAAAAGACAGGTTGAAGAAGCAGGCGATTGAAGAAAAGAAGACTATGCAGGACAAAATTGTAATGTATGGACTGGAAAGAACCATTTATAGATTGTCAATATCAAAGTATGCGGAGCGATTTACTTTAAAGGGCGGAATTTTCTTATATGCATTATTCAATGGAGACTATACTCGTGCTACTACTGATATTGACCTTTTGGCACAATGCATTTCAAACGATGTAGAAGAGATGAAAAAGGTATTTAAAGAAATCTTTTCTATAAAGTGTGATGATGCACTACGCTTTGACTTGAATACATTAGATGTAATCTACATCACTGAGTTTAAGGAGTATCATGGAGTCAAGGTTTCTATTCTAGGATATCTTGATAAAACTAAAGTGCCCATATCTATAGATATCGGCTTCGGAGATATAGTCTATCCCGAAAGAATGAAAATGGATTTTCCTGTACTGTTGGATATGGATATTCCTAAAGTGTATGCTTATTCCATTAATTCTGTAGTAGCAGAAAAATTTGAGGCATTTGTTTCTCTCGGGCTTGCCAATAGTAGATATAAGGACTTTTATGATATATATGTTTTGGCTAACAGATATAATTTTGATGGAACAGAACTTATGAATGCGATAAAAGAGACTTTTAATCACCGTGGTACTTCGTTTGATGATATTGCTGCTTTTGAGGATGGATTCGCAGATGATGAAACAAGGCTGATGAGATGGAATTCATTTGTGAAAAAGAAAAAAGCCTTGATAAAACTTGATTTTGAAGAAACAGTACAATTATTAAAAATATTACTGTTTCCTATTGTGGATGCTATAAAAAAGAATGAGTTATTTGAGCGAACTTGGAGTCACGAGAAAAAGATGTGGAGCTAATTGTGCCAAAAAGTGACATCTTGCACTAATTTACCTTATTTCTCTAATATTTCAAAATAATGTAGTTTTTGAGAAAGCGCAGAAAACCTTGCAAAACAGGGCAATCCACGGCACTTTAGGAGGGAAAACACTATGTTAAAAATCTGTTTTGTCTGCCATGGCAACATTTGCCGTAGCCCTATGGCTGAATTTTTATTTAAAAGAATCTTGGAGGAGCATGGAAGAACAGAAGACTTTCAAGTATCTTCTAAAGCCACCTCTTCGGAGGAAATTTATCGTGGACAGGGGAATCCTGTCTATCCTCCGGTACGGGAAATTCTGGAAGGCCTGGGAATGGATTGCAGTAAAAAAAGAGCCTGCCAATTGCAAAAAGAAGACTATGGAAGTTACGATTATTTCATAGGGATGGATGAGCGGAATCAGGAGAATATGAGGCGGATTTTAGGCGGAGACCCCAAAAGCAAGGTTTCCCTCCTTGGAGATTATACCGACCATCCTCATCCCATTGCCGACCCTTGGTATAGCGGAGAATTTCAAGCCTGTTATGAAGATATCCTAGAGGGATGTAGGGGACTATGGGAACAGATTAAAGAGAAGTAAAAAAAGCCGGTGCTGTAGAAATACAGTACCGACTTTTTTATATTTTGTTTAAACCTGTGCGGAATGTGTTTGTTTGTGTGTTTTGCCTAAAATACATGGCAATATTTTGTGTTTTTGCTTATTGATAACTTACATAAGTAGGGTATAATGCAGATAGTTATTTGTTCAGATTTCACAAGAAAGATGGGAGGAAAGCTATGAAAAAAAGAGTTTTATCCGCAGTATTGGCCCTTTCTTTAGGAGCATCTTTACTGGCTTGCGGAGCAAAGAGCGAAGGAAATGCAGGTGGAGATGCTTCTGCTAAGGCGGAGGAAGGAAAGTCCGATGGGGCTTCCGGGGACAAGGCAAAGGGTAATGGAGAAACCCTGACAGTCCTTTATATGTCCGGCGTTTATGCGGATGCTGCAAAGTCCATGGTGGATGAGTTTGAAGAGAAAACCGGTGCCAAGGTAGAGGTCATTGATATGCCATACACCGAGCTTCACCAGAAAATGCTTTTGGACTTCACCAGTGGAGCAGGAACCTATGATGTGATCGATGTAGCCAGCCAGTGGGATGGAGAATTTGCTCCTTACCTTACCGATTTACAGCCCTATATGGAGAAGGATGGCGTAAAGGCTGAGGATTTCATTGACAATGTTATTGCAAACTCCGGAAAGTGGCAGGATAAGTATATCGGAATCCCCAATGCATCCACACCACAGCTTTTTGCTTATCGTACCGACATTTTCCCAAACGGACTTCCTGATACCTGGGAAGAGTACAGAGCAGAGCTTAAGAAGGTAACCAAGAAGGATGAAGGCTTCTATGGAGCCTCCATTTCCGGAATTACCGGCCAGCTTGGCGGTGTGTTTGACTATGTGCTTTGGTCCATGGGCGGTGCTTGGGCTGACGAGAACTGGAAGGTAACCATTGATTCCGAGGAAACCAGAAAGGCTTTAGAGCATTTGAATGCTTTACAGGAATCTTTGGACCCCAACTGGTTAAACTGGGGAACCGATCAGTCCATTCAGGCGTTCTTAAATGGAGATGCAGCAGTTTGTGAGACCTGGCCTACATTAGGTTTGGTACAGGATGCTGACAATCCTGAAAAGTCCAAGGTAGTAGGAAAATGGGCATTGTCCGTAATTCCAAAGGAGAAGACAGGAATCACCCTTCTTTCCGCATGGGACTGCGCAATTCCGGAAGGCTCCAAGAACAAGGATTTGGCTTGGGAGTGGATTAAGATGTACACCAGCTTAGACAAGCAGAAGGAGTTCTATGACAATCACGGCATTCTTTCTCCGAGAAAGGCTTTCTGGGAAGAGGATGGCATCAAGGGAACTTATATGGATACCGTTCGTGAGGCTTTGGACACTGCAAATATGTGGTGGAGAGTGGCTGCTTCCACACAGGTGGACACCAGCTTTAACACTTTGATTTCCGCTTACCTTTCCGGACAAAGTGACTTGGAAACTACCGTGAAGGAAATGCAGGCTGCTGTGGAAGAAGCCTTGCAGCAGGCTCCTCCTGAAGAGGGAACCAAGAACTATAATCATTAATCTATTTTGTAGAGAAGTATTTTTTGCTTATCTCAAAAAAACAGTTTTAAAAAGAATATGCTAGAAAGTTAGAGGAATACAGTATGAATGGCACAGAAATAAGAAAAGGAAATAGAGGTAGAGGAGAAAGGCTGTGGTCTTGGCTTTTCCTGCTTCCTACCATTTTATTCTTAGGCTTTACGGCCTTGTTACCCCTACTGTATTCCCTCTATCTCAGTTTATTTCAATACAAAATCAATCTTCCCAATGCCGTTCCCAAGTTCATCGGCATTGGGAATTATCTTCGGATGCTTCAAGACAAAAACTTGGGGGTAAGTGTGGGGAACACCGTCCTTTTTGCGGTGGTTTCCGTATCTTTAGAGTTGGTTTTAGGGCTTTTGGCGGCTATGATGCTTTGCGGCACCAAAAGAATTTACCGCATTTTTACTTCTTTGCTCTTGATTCCTATGATTATGGCTCCTGTAGCCATTGGTACACTGTTTCGTATGATGTTGGACGGCAGTACGGGAATCATCAATTACCTCTTACATTTTGTGGGTGTACCCCAAATGAACTGGCTGAGTAATCCAAAAACGGCTATGCCGGCAGTGATTTTTGTCAATGTCTGGCAGTTGATTCCCTGGGTCTGCATCATTACCATGGCAGGGCTTAAGTCACTTCCGCAGGATGCGCTGGAAGCGGCCAGGGTAGATGGGGCGAAAAATCACCATATCTTTTTCCAAATCGTGCTTCCCATGATTAGTCCCTTACTGATTATTGTTTTAATGCTACGTTTCGTGGATGCTTTCAAGGTGTTTGACACCATCTATACTATGACCAATGGCGGTCCGGGAAATGCTACGGAAATGTTGCCGAACTATATTTACAAGCAAGGCTTAAAGTTCTTTGATGCCGGCTATACGGCGGCTCTGGCCATGGCCTTCGTTTTCTCCATGACCATTGTCAGTTTCCTTTTCCTTCGCTGGAGAAAAGCGGTGGAGGAGCGGGTTTTGTAGTGCATAGGGACAGCAAGATAACTTGTATCATGAAGTCGATTGCTCCTATTAAAGACGGTTTTGGAAATAGGAATGTGAAAATAATCTGTGAAAGCAGTGTATCAATATAATTTTACTTGGTGATTTATCAAAGGGTTTAAAGGAAGAAAATGATGGCTAAGAAACATAGAATAGATGCAAATGATTCCATGGTGCATGAAATATTGGGAAATGTCTGGGGAAGACCTTTTCGTATAGTGTTTACTGCTGTGCTGATGTTGCTGGTTTTGTTTCCCTTATACTGGCTTTTTTCCAGTGCTTTTAAAATTAGGGCGGAGTATTTGGCGAATCCTCCTCTTTTGATTCCCCATGTTTTCACCATGGAAAATATCAAAACAGTGTTGTCTATGAATGGTCTTGGACGACAGTTTATGAATTCCATGATTGTAAGTCTTAGCTCCACTGCCATTTCCCTGCTTTTTGGCTCTATGGCCGCTTATAGTCTGGTGCGAGGAAAGTTCTCTAATTTTACCAGACAGATTTTCGGTCTATGGTTTATGATTCAGAAAATGTATCCGGCCATTGCAACAGCAATTCCTATTTACCTTGTGATGCGGAAGCTACAGCTGATTGATACCTTGCCTGCTCTGATTATTATGAATACCAGCTTTAACCTGCCATTAGTAATCTGGTTAATGATGGGCTTCTTTGCTCAGGTACCTATTGAAATGGAGGAGTCCGCCAGAATTGACGGATGCCATTTCCTGAGTCGTTTCTTCTATGTGGTTTTTCCGGTAACAAAGTCCGGCATTGTGGCGGCAGGAATCCTGGCTTTTGTGGGAGCATGGAATGAATTCCTCTTTGCGGTTATTTTAAGTATCAATAAGTCTAAGACATTGCCCGTAGTTATCGCCGGCTTCATCACCGATAAGGGACTGGATTGGGGGCCTATGGCGGCGACTTCTCTGATCAGCCTGTTACCGGTTTTGGTACTGGTATACCTTTGCCAGAAGCAGTTCGTGGAAGGACTGGCCATGGGAGCGGTGAAGGGGTAGAAGAAGGTGAATCATAATACGAGCGGGCAATAAGGTGGATATTCTTTATGAGAACTAATAGTCGAACAGTGATGATTAAATATTTTTGTGCATTAATGATTTTGACTATTTTATTTCTTTATCTTATTTGCTATCGATTTTCTGTACAAAGGACTTATTCAAAAAAAGTCATTGTTCTCCTCTCCGGTTCTGAGGAGGACATGAGTTGGAACAAGGCAAATATTGATGGTATTAAACTCTATAATGCAAAAAATGATCAGCGAATAGAATATATCGAGAACATAGCAGAGAAAGATTTTGAACGTAAGATTTTACAATATGCTGATCAGGGATATGGTCTCATTATTGGGGCAGGTGCACAATTTAATGACGTTATAGAAGCTACAGCGCCTAAATATAAAAATACCTTGTTTTGTATTATCAATGGTTCGTTTTTAAATCAAAAGAATATAGTCTCTGTTCAAATTAAAGAAGAGGAAGTAGCTTATATCGCTTCCTGTATAGCCGGGAAACTAACGAAAACAGGAGTGTTTGCAAATATTGCAGGATTTCCGAATGAGCCAATGAAGAAAATGTTGGACATTTATGAGAAAAATGCTGTTCGCGTTGCCCGGGAAAGAGGGCTTGGTCAGGCGCACTGTCTAAGGGCATATACCAACAGTTGGGATAATATTGACTTAGGATATAAAATTACAGAACAAGTGTTAGAAGAAAATGCAGACATTGTTCTGGTATATGCTAATAAGGTTTGGCAAGGAAGCCTTAAGGCGCTTCAAGAAGAACCGGGCAAAGCAAATATGATTGGAATTGCTACGAATCAGTGCTCTATAGATGAGAATATTGTTTTGGCATCTGTTATATTTGATTTTGATAAAGTTTACGCATGGATTATGGACGAATATAAAAAGGGGCATCTTGGCAAGCAAAGGGTATATCCACTGGGAATGAGCCAGGATCTTTTTCACGTGCAATATAGTAAGAAAATACGAGGACAAGTAATAGAGGAAATTGATACTGTACAAAAAGACTTGAAAGCAGGACGGATTAACTTGGGCAAGGAGTAACAAATGAGTCTTTGGAAAAAAATGTCATTCACAATTATTGCGGTTATTGTACTTATTACCGGGCTTTGTGGAGTGATTTCTTACAGAACGGTACAAAGTGTAATTATTCAAAATAAAAAAGAAGAAATGGGAAATATGCTGAACCTTATTGATATGAATATAACGCAGCATATAGAAACATTAGATAGATTGATTGACGTTATTAGTGATTTGGTGTTTGCCCCCAATAAAATGATTAATGAGACAGGAGTAAAGATATTTGGAGAAACGGAGCTTTTTATTTTAGAACAGGAAATTAATGTTTTTCCTTCGGTTAAAAATTTATATGCTTTGAATCAACAAGATGAAATTTTTTACCAATATAAGATGAGTCAAATTTCTTTAGAAGAACTTTTCGTTCAATTGGGTGAGGATAAAGTAAAGCAAAATAAAAATATATGGATAAGCCTAGAGGACGGATCCATCTTTTTACTTAGAACGATATGGGTGGAAGGGGAAAAGAAGGGATCAATTGTTCTGGAGTTTAACCCCGAAATATTTATGCAATTACTGATTAATAATTTAAGTACTTTCCATCATCAAATTACTCTTATTACGGATAAAAATGGGAAGGTGATTTGTTCGAATACCAGTGTGCCGGCAGAGTATCTTAATATAGTAAAAGAACGATATGATACCGGAGAACATACCTTTCAATTTAACTGGAGCAACGTTAGCTATTTTGCTTGTGGTCAATACAATGGCGTTACTGGATGGAGACTATTTTCTATTGTTGCTACGAAAGACATTTTTCCGCAATTACAACTGTTAAAAAATAGAGTAATCACAATTACTGTTATATCCGTGCTTATGGGATTTCTAATCAGCTTTCTTCTTGCATGGACGATAACTAAGCCACTGAAAGAGCTTTCCAAGGCTATGGAGAAAGCACAAAGTGGTAACTTTGACATTCAGGTTCATACGAAACAAAAGGATGAAATTGGAAGCTTAATTCAATCCTACAATTTTATGCTGGGTGAAATTAAAAGGCTTATTCATGTGGTTACGGAAGAAAAGATGGCGCAGAAGACAGCAGAATTAAATGCTTTGCAAGCGCAAATCAATCCTCATTTTTTGTACAATACTTTAGATACTATCAATTGGATGCTTTTAGCCAGAGGAGAGGACGATATTAGCGATTTGATTGTTCGTTTGGGAGAATTGTTAAAGTACTCTATATCAGGTGCAAATACATTAGTGCCTTTGCAAGAAGAAGTAAGATACATTAGAAATTATTTAGAAATTCAGAAGTGTAGAATGGAGGAACGTTTGGAATATGCTATTTCCATAGAGGAAGCATGCAATGCGTATCCTTGTCCTAAGCTTCTCCTGCAGCCTCTTGTAGAAAATGCAATAAAACATGGTTTAGAACCTTTGGCGCGAGGAGGTAAAGTTTGTATTATTGCCGCAATAGATCAAGGAGAGTTGAAAATTACTGTTATTGACGATGGGCAAGGAATGGAAGCAGAAAAGATACAAGATATACGTTTGGATAAGCGTGTTGGCCTTAATAATGTGGAGAAACGAATCAAGTTAATTTACGGACAGAACTATGGTTTGAGAATTCATTCTCAAAAGAATAATGGGACCACAGTGGAAATTCATCTTCCGTTAATAGTAGAGGAGATTTTTCATGAAGATTATGATTGTAGATGATGAACCGAAAATTAGACAAGGACTTAGGGCTTTACTTTCCGGTCAAGAAGGAATGGAAGTAGTAGGGGCTTATGAAAGTGCTATTTCTGCATTACTCGCTATTTCGGAGAAAAACCCTGATGTTCTCATTACAGATATAAGAATGCCAGAGTGCAATGGCTTGGATTTTATAGAAAAAATAAGAGAGAAAGATGAGCGCATAAAGATTATTATCCTTAGTGGCTATAGCGAGTTTTCTTATGCACAGCGGGCTATTAAATATGGTGTATATAGATATCTCACAAAGCCGACTAATCCAAGAGAACTTCTTATGGCTTTAAGAGAGCTTGGTTTTAATACACGAAAGAATGATGGAGAAGCAGTTGAAAAAAATGTATTTTCAGAAAATTTCGAGGTGGGAAATTATTTAGTTAGAGAAGCGATGAATTATATTGAAGTGCATTATGCAGAAAAAATAGGACTCAAGAGTATAGCAGATGTTTTGCATATTTCTCCAAACTATTTATCGGACTTGTTTCGCTTACATTTGAAAGATAATTTTTCAGATTATCTTTTAGCTTTTCGATTAAAAAAAGCTTGTTTGTTTTTGGAGTTGCCACAATATAAAGTGGCAGATGTTTCTCAAATGGTTGGGTTTAAAGACGCGACTTATTTTAGTACAGTATTTAAAAAAGCATACAATGCTACTCCATTAGAGTACAAAAATACTGCAAAAAAACTATATTAATGATATATTTTTCGAAAAATGTATACATAATATATGTAAAATAAATAAAAGTGATAAAATATATGTAGAAAACAAATAAAATCAGTAACTTATCATATATTCAATAAAAAACAAAATAGATATACTGTTCATAAATACAAGTACAGAAAAAAAGGAGGGTTACCTTATGAAAAAGAATCGTTTGTTTTTTTCTGCAACCTTAGCATTATTGGCATCTATGATGGTTGCTTGCGGCGGTGGAGCTGCAAAATCTGAGTCGAAGGTCGAGAATGGTGAACAACAGAATGCCGAGAAGACAGATTCGGAATATTCCGGCATGAAGATTGTTTTAATTCTTCCCGGAAGCATAGATGATCAGAGCTGGAATGCCAGCAATAATGCCGGAGCAAAACAATGCGATAAAGAACTGGGAACCAAGATTGAGGTGGTTGAGTCTGTTCCTGTAGAGGAATTTGAGCAGACCTTCACAGAATACGGTGAAAAGGGATATGACCTGGTAATGGCTGCCGGAAGTCAGTTTGATGAAGCTTGTGCAGCAGTAGCGCCTCAATATGAAAAGACAGTTTACACCATTATCAATGGAACCAAGAGTGATTCGGATAATATGGTTCCGGTTTTCCCAAAAGAATATGAAGGTTCCTATATTGCGGGAGTCATTGCCGGATACACTACGGAGAATGGAAACTTTGCAACTATGGGAGGAGAGTCTAATCTGGCCATGGTACACCTTTTGGATACTTATGAAGGGATAGCTGTGGCAACCGTAAAAGAAAGGGGATTAGCTGATGCAAAGGCAAATCGTTCATTCTTGAATACCTGGACCGATGTATCAATCGGAAAGGCAATGGCTTCACAAATGATTGATAATGGCGCTGATACAGTGTTCTGCTACTCCAACGAGGCGACTTCCGGTGCAATTCAGGCAACAGCTGAAAAAAAGGCAAAATTCGTAGGATTTGCAGCGAACAAGAATGAGGAAAGTGATTGTGTAGTGGCATCCGTAAGCATGAATTGGGCCAATGTATATCCTTGGATTATTAAGGGCATCAAAAGTGGAGAATTAAAAGGTGCTCAAGAGGTGGGGGTAAAAGAAGGTGTGTTTGAAACTATCTTTACTGACCAGTGCTCTGAGGAATGTAAGAAGGCAGTTGAGAAAGCTACAGAAGAAATTACAAATGGAAAAATAGACTTTAAGCAGTATTTTTCTGAATAGATTTATAAAAAGGCAGTGTTAATCTAACGCTGCCTTTTTCATAAAAATCCTTAGGAGATGCATTATATGGGAAAAAATATTATTGTTGAATTAAAACATATCAACAAACGTTTTGCCAAGGTTTTGGCAAATGATGATGTATCTATGGTGATTAAAGAGGGAGAAGTAGTTGCTCTCTTAGGGGAGAATGGTGCCGGAAAAAGTACCATCATGAAAATCTTATACGGACTTTACCATGCCACAGAAGGAGAGATTTTCATTAATCAGAAAAAGGTAGAAATTCGCTCTCCTAAAGAGGCGATGGCTTGTGGAATTGCTATGATTCAACAGCACTTTTCCTTGGTAGAGG
Organism: uncultured Oribacterium sp.; assembly: GCF_902481605.1. Taxonomy (NCBI): domain Bacteria; kingdom Bacillati; phylum Bacillota; class Clostridia; order Lachnospirales; family Lachnospiraceae; genus Oribacterium; species uncultured Oribacterium sp. Next base: position 50,390 of record NZ_CABSXI010000001.1, read on the forward strand.
CACATACGGTTACCGAGAATATAATATTGGGGCATTGCAAAGGTAGGATTGATTTCACAGAAAAAGAAAAACAGATTCAAGCCCTTGCTGACCAATATCACTTTGATGTTCCTGCAGGGGAATTGGTGAAGAATTTGACGGTTGGTGTACAGCAAAAAGTTGAAATTTTAAAGGCACTCTACCTAAATGCAAAAATTATTATTATGGATGAACCCACAGCAGTACTTACACCCCAGGAAGCGGATGTGTTAATGGGATTTGTCCGAGACTATGTAGCGAAGGGAAATTCGATTGTATTTATTACCCATAAGATGAAAGAGGTTTTAGAAGTATCGGATCGAATCATTGTACTGCGAAATGGAAAAATAAGTGGAACGATAGAAGAAGGGGAGATTCGGACGGTTAAAGAGTCAGAGTTAGTCAATCTGATGATTGGACATGACTTGGAAATTATAAAAGCGCCAACAATGACGGGGACAGATAATCGGAAAAATAGATTAGAGGTAGAACATGTATCTTTAAAATCTAAAGATAATATTCCATTACTGGATAATGTTTCATTTTCGATTAAAGAAGGAGAAATTCTTGGTTTTGCAGGTGTTTCCGGAAATGGACAGCAGGAACTTTGCGAAGCGATTTATGGTGCAAGAAAACTTCATGCAGGAAAGGTGATTCTTGACGGAGAAGAGATTAGCCAATTAGCGGTAAAAGAAAGAATCGAAAAGGGAATAGGATACTTAGCGTCGGATCGTTACAGGTATGGAATGATTTCCGGAATGACACTCTCTGAGAATATTCTTTTAAAAGCCAGTTATCTTAAAAACTGGGTTAAAAATGGAATCATAAAATGGAAAGAATTGAACAATTATACGGAGAATATTATTCAGGAATATAAGGTTAAGGCTCCTGACCATGAAGTTGTGATTGGTAGCTTGTCTGGGGGGAATCAACAAAAAGTTGTCGTGGCCAGAGAAGTGGATAGAGGAGAAAAGTTGATTATATTTGATCAACCTACAAGAGGCTTAGACCTTGGGGCGATTAACTATGTACACAAAACCATTATGAGAGAAAAGAGTAAGGGAAAGAGCATTTTACTGGTATCTACAGAGCTATCGGAAATCTTTGCTCTTTCCGATAGGATTGCTATTTTATACAAAGGGAAAATCATGGGGATTTTTCAAAATGGAGAGCTTAGCACAGAACAGATAGGATTGTTAATGGCAGGCTATGAATTGAAGGAGGCGTAAATGAAAAAGAAAGAGATTCTTTGTGATTTTTTACTTTGGATTCTTTTCGCAATCCTTTTAGGTCTGACAATCAGCTTTAGTTTTTTACCTTTATTATCAGTGAATCCTTTTCAGGCTCTTACGGTAATGTTTTCAGAAACATTTTCCAGCACATATAATATGGGAAATATTCTGATTAAAACGGCTCCTCTTATTTTAACCGGTTTGGCTTTTACGTTCACCTATAAAGCGAATCTGTATAATATTGGAGCGCAGGGGCAGTTCTATTCCGGCTGCATTTGTGCATCGGCAGTATCTTTAGCACTGGGAGGGAAACTTCCAGGACCAATTGTAATTCTTTTGGCAGGAATGGCTGCTATTTTGGGCGGTGCTGTTGTTGGATTTATAATTGGATTTTTAAAGGCAAAATTCAATGCTAATGAATTTTTGATTAGTATGATGTCCACCTATGTTATCCAATATGTTATGCAGTTATTGCTCAGAACCAGTTTACAGGAATCAAAACATGAGTATTTGAAAACAGACTATTTGGATAAAAGCACCTGGCTGCCAAAAATCATTCCGGGCACCTCTGTTTCCTTGGGAATTGTGATTTCTTTGCTGGTTGCGGTATTGGTTTGGTATGTACTTTATAAGACTTCTTTAGGATTTAGAATTCGGGCAACCGGTTTAAATCAGGATGCTGCCAGAATGTCCGGAATCAGTCCTCAACATCAATATATGCTTGCCTTCGCCATTAGTGGTGCTATTGCAGGACTTGCAGGACTGGTGGAAATCAATGGAATGCAGCATATGCTTCTTACCGGTTTTGATACGCAGATAGGATCTTACGGAATCGGAATCGCTATTTTAGCCAATGCTCACCCACTTGCGGTTGTACCGGCTTCTCTACTATTTGGCTTTTTGCAAGTTGGAGGAACGGCATTGGGACATTCAACGGATGCTCCTGCCAGTGTAATTGATCTGCTACAGGGTTTTGTAATGCTCTTCGTGCTTATGTCTTTCTACTTTAGAAGAAAGGCTGAATTAAATAAGCTTAAGAAAAAGAGAATCGTGACAGAGGAGGCCTAGAATGAACAATATAACAAGCCTTTTGGCAAGAGCATTTTTTATGAGTACCCCTCTTATTCTTGGTGCGCTTGGAGAGGTGATTGCAGAGAGAACAGGAATGATGGTTACCGCTGTAGAGGGAATATTTCTCATAGGAGCATGGGGAGGATTCATAGGAGCATACATTAGTGGGAATCTATATCTTGGATTTTTGCTGGCTATGGTGTGTGGCCTCATGGTTGCGCTTCTCTATGCTTTAACCACTGTATATATGAACCAGCATCAAATTGTAATGGGAACAGCAATTTCCATTTTAGTAACAGGGTTTTGTACTTTTTTCTATCGAGTTATTTTTGGCATTCAGACTACCCCTTTGAAAGTAGAGGTGCTTTCCACAATACAGATCCCTGTGCTAAGTCAAATCCCTTTTATTGGTAAAATTCTATTTTCCCAAAATATTATTACCTATCTGGCATATCTATTGATTCCGATTATTTTATTTGTGATGAATCATACAGCATTGGGACTTACCCTTAGATCCTGTGGAGAGAATCCGGAAGCCGTTGATACCGCAGGAATAGATATATTAAAGATTCGTTTTGCGGCAGTAGCCGTCGCCGGTTGTTTGGGAGGAATTGCAGGTGCGTACTACTCTTTATGTAATGTGGGGATGTATACATCTGAAATCATTAGTGGGCGCGGTTGGATTGCTTTTGGAATTTGCTTTTTAGGAAACTGGAACCCGGTAGGAGCACTGATTTTCGGCACTGTATTTGGCGTATCAGAGGCTATTGGAGTTTATGTAAAATCTTTGGGGGTGAGCACCATGCCCAGTGAACTCTTTAGTGCACTGCCTTATGTTTTAGTGATTGTTCTAACGGTTTGTAGGAAAGATCTCAGAGCGCCAAATAAGCTGGGACAGAATTATGTGAAAGAGAATTAGTGTATAGAGTTTTGGCATCCATACCAAGCATTTGCTTGGTACAACAATATTTTCATAACAAAGGAGGATATGGTATGAAAAGAAAAGAACGTCTATTTCTAAGTCTTTCACTTGTGGCAGGAATGGCATTGTCCGCCTGTGGAGGAGCTACACAAGAGACCAAAGATTCTGCTTCACAAGCTCAGATGGAGACAAAAGCTGAAGAAGCAGGGAAAACAGAAGAGACAACAAATGGAACCGGAACAGTGGATAACCCTGAAGAGGTTACTGTTCCTGCGGGTACTTTAAGTTTTTGGTCCTTATTTACCGGAGGAGATGGAGATTGGTTTAAACAAATAAAAGATCAATATAATCAAACTAATCCTAAAAATCCGGTGGAGATCATTACGCTTGTTTGGGATGATTATTATACGAAGTTACAGACAGCTGTAGCTGCCGGAAAAGGTCCTGACATTGGTATCTCTCATGTTTCTAAACTATATGAGCTTTCCCAGAGTGGTGTTGCGGAGCCATTAGATGATTATTTGAAGAAACTGAACATTGATTTATCAAAGGACTATCAGAAATCCAGTCTTGACTCCGTAAGCATTGATGGAAAAATCTATGCCATTCCTTTGGATACTCATGCTGAGGTAATGTATTACAACACCAGCCTTCTGGAAGAAGCGGGAGTTACGGAAGAGGAACTTCTTAATGTGAAGGATATGGAGGGATTTAAGGATATTTTAAAGCGATGCAAAGAAAAATTACCTGCTGAAATATCTCCATTGGGATTAACACAGTCCGGCGATGATCCCTTTAGAACTTGGTATGCAATTTATTTCCAAATGGGTGGAAAGGATTTCATCAATGCAGAAGGAAAGAATACAATAGATGTAGAAGTTGGTAAAAAAGCGCTGGAGGAATTAGAAGTACTTTATAAAGAGGGCTATATTCTTCTCGGTATTGATGATAGCCAGGCTTTATTCCAATCCGGCAAAGCGGCTATACTTTTTGGCGGCACTTGGTTAACCGGAGCGTACGAGCAGACGGAAAATCTTAAGTTCAATAACACAACTTTTCCACAATTATTTGGCGATAAGCCATATTGTTGGGCAGATTCCCATACTTTGATTCTTCCCAAAAAAGAAAAAAGAACAGAAGAAGAGACTTTGTCTGCAGTTCAATTTATGGTATATGCGTCAAAAGACGGAGGCATCGTTTGGGCAGGATCCGGACAAATTCCCTCTGCAAATGAAGCTAACCAGAGTGAAGAGTATAAAAAACTCAAAGGATATAATGTGATTTCTGAGTTAGAGTATGCGAAATATGCACCAAAGAGTGAACATTATTATGGCGGAATGAAAAAAGATTTGATGGATGCAGTAGGCGCATATTTAACAGGAAACAGTTCCTTAGATGAAGCCGGAGCTGCTCTTCAAGAGGCTGTGGAAAATAATTTGGATTAAACGTAAACCATCAAAGAATAGTAGGTAAACTATGAATAGATTGCTATCTGCTCCATATAACAAACATAAAATAGGGAAAAAGCAAGCTGTGGCAATATTATTTATTATGCCTTTCTTCGTGCTCTATTCTATCTTTACAATCTTCCCTGTTTTTCAAGGGATATATGTCAGTTTATGCAATTGGAATTTGATGGGAAAGGCCAGTTTTGTTGGTATAGAAAATTATAAAAAGATGATGCAGGATAAGAATTTCTACTTATCCTGCATCCACACTGTAAAATTTGTGATTTTTTCTGTACCATTCTTGGTTATTTTATCATTTATCCTTGCATTATTGGCAAACAGAGCCGTTTGCTTCCGACGCTTTTTAAGGACGGCATATTACTTACCCGGAGTGCTATCAGTTTCTGTTGCCTCTTATTTGGCCAGTTTTGTTTTTGCGCCTTACCGTGGATTACTAAATGGCCTTTTGAGAGCTTGCCATTTCTTGAATGGTCAGAAGGAGATTTTATGGTTACAAGATTCTAATAAAGTGTGGTTTAGCTTAGTGGCTATGACTTTATGGTGGACTATAGGTTTTTCTATGTTGCTATACTTAGCTGCTTTACAGGATATACCGGAGGTTTTGTATGATGCTGCAAAAGTAGATGGTGCGGCACCGCTCCAAATATTTTGGAAGATTACTGTACCACTGTTAAAACCAACAATTTTCCTTGTGATGATGCTCCAAATTATTGCCAGCTTTAAAGTTTTTGGACAAATTCATTTAATGACAGGTGGAGGACCGGCTAATACTACCCGTTCTTTAATACAATACATATATCAACAGGCATTTGAAAAGAATAAGTTGGGATATGCTTCTGCAATGTCGTATTTCTTGTTTGTTGTTTTATGTCTATTGGTGTTTATTCAAAGACGCTTTGGAAGACAAGAGGAAGGTTGAGTATGAGAAATAGAACGAAAACAATACAAAGCAATCTTATTTCTGCACTTTCCTTACTTATCGCTTTAATTATGCTTTCTCCGATTATTTGGGGGCTGTTTTGTTCCATTCAATACGAAGGAAAGCAATTTCATAATGTGTTTTCTTGGTTTACACCACCCTATACATTACAAAATTATCCTCAGGTTTTATTGAAAACAGGAGTGTTTCGATGGTTCTGTAATAGCCTGATTGTCGCTGTGGTGACTACCGCATTGTCTGTTCTTGTGTCTACATTAGCGGCGTATAGCATAGCTCATATTTCCTTTAAAGGAAGTGGCTTTTTCTATTTTTATTTTCTTATTGGAATTCTGGTTCCCAGTGAGGCAACGATTATTCCTTTATTTGTATTAATGAGCAAATTAAAGCTAATTGATAGCTATAGCGGTTTGATTTTGCCATCTGTGGCCAGTTCTATGAATTTTGTAATCACTTATAGCTTTTTTAGGTCACTACCAAGAGAACTTTTTGAGGCAGTACGAATCGATGGAGGTGGGGAATGGATAATTTACACTAAAGTCGTCCTTCCGCTTTCAAGACCAATCATTGCGACAATTGCTATCATGAGTTTCATCGCAAGTTGGAATAATTATATTTGGCCACTACTTTGTGTATTTAGCGAAAAACTATATACGCTACCTATCGGGATTCCGACGTTGATTAAGATAGAGAGGCCCGATTTTGTCATTCCAATGTGTATAAACATGGTGGCTTCTTTGCCGATGATTATTTTATATCTAATATTTGAAAAGCAAATTGTTCAAGGAATTAGTACAGGTGGTATCAAAGGATAAAGGAAAAGGAGAATAGCATGAAACATATTGAAAATTATCCCAGACCACAATTAGTAAGAGACTCGTGGATAGAACTAAATGGGGAATGGGACTTTGCTTTTGACAATGAAAAAACCGGAGAAAAAAGCCATTGGGAGATGGGGATACCGCTAGCGGAAAAGAGAAAAATTTTAGTTCCCTTTAGTCCGGAAACAAAAGAAAGTGGAGTACATATTCAGAATCATTCCGGATATTTATGGTATCAGAGAATGCTGCCTGTTAATAAGAAGGAGCTGGAGGGAAAACGATTTATTCTGCATTTTGAGGGCGTAGATTATTTGAGCAAGGTTTATATTAATGGAAAGCAAGTTGGGCAGCATTGCGGTGGCTATTCTCGCTTTTCTGTTGATGTGACAGAGTACATTGAAGATAAAGAGAATATATTGACTGTTTTGGCTATTGACTCTTCGAATATGGAACAACCTAGGGGAAAGCAAAGATGGGAACAGTATAGTTATGCTTGTTGGTATATACAAACTTCCGGAATTTGGAAAAGCGTTTGGGGAGAAGTTGTTAATCAAAGATATATTAAAGATGTTAAAATCACACCACAGCTATATGAACATACAGTAGAAATAGAAGGGCTTGTTGAAGATGCTTGCTTGCTTTCTGTTGAAACAAAGCCATCTAAATGTCCATTGTTTGCCAATCTGAAAGTGAAGTATCAGAATATAGATGTGACAGAGGTTCAGGCGATAGTTCAAGAAGGAAGATTTAAGTTAAAAGTCTATTTGGATAATCCTGCTATAGATCCATTTTTGGTGAAGAGATGGAGTCCTCAGGAGCCTAATCTGTACGATTTGGAGATTAAAATCAAGGAAGAAGATGGAATGTTAGACTCCGTTTTCAGCTATTTTGGGCTCCGAGAAATAAGGATAGAAGAGGGGAAGTTCCTACTAAATGGCTGTCCATTATATCAAAGGTTGATATTGGATCAGGGTTATTGGAAGGATACAGGATTAACACCAAAGGACGAAGAGGCTTTATTGCATGACTTGCAAAAGATTAAAGAAATGGGCTTCAATGGAGTCAGAAAACACCAGAAGATAGAGGATGAGAGATTCCTTTACTTATGCGATACTATGGGTATATTGGTATGGAGTGAATTCCCATCAAATTATCGCTTCAATCAAGAAAGCATTATGGCTTTTACTAAAGAATGGATGGAGGCAGTAAAACAAAATTATAATCATCCCTCTATCATTGCTTGGACGCCTTTCAACGAATCATGGGGAGTATTTGAAATTGAAAAAGAAAAAGCGGAACAGTATTTGACAGAAGGGATATACTATTTGACAAAATCTTTGGATCCATATAGGCCTGTAATCTCTAATGATGGTTGGGAGCACACCAAAACGGATTTGTTGACACTTCATGACTATACGGAAAGGGGGGAAGATTTCTTCAATCGATACAGTACTTTTATGGAGCAAATGAAGACTACGGAAGAATATCATTGTGGATTTAAATCGGCTTTTTCCAATGGGTATCAATATGATAAGCAACCAATATTACTTACTGAGTATGGTGGGATAGCATTTTCCACAAAGGAAAAAGAACAGTGGGGATATGGCAATACTGTAGAAACAGAAGAAGCATTTTTAGAAAGATATGAATCCATAACAAAGGCCATAATAGAACTTCCGTTCTTCCAAGGTTTTTGTTATACACAGTTAACGGATGTGGAGCAGGAAGTAAATGGACTGTTGGATGAAAACCATGAATATAAAGTGTCCCCTGAGGCGATTAGAAAAATTAATCTTACCAGGCCATCTGACGGAAGGTTAATTCATTTATTCGACTAAGATATAAGAATGTTGGAGGCTAAAAAAGCACATTTACCAAGAGGTAAGTGTGCTTTTTTGATAGCATACAAAATATTTATTATTCCAAAATCTCCGGCTCTTCCGTTGCTATATAAGCTTCCAAGCTGTTCTTATCCACTAGGGAGGGGGCGGCTCCTTCTCTTGTGACACTTAGTGCTGCTGCATAGCTTGCAATACGGATAGCCTGCTCCATAGGAAAGTCCAGAAGAATATAAGAGGCTAGGGCACTGATAAAGGCATCGGCTGCTCCGGTGGTATCGATTGCTTTAACTTCCTTGGCGGGATAAAGCCCTAATATGCCTTTTCCTTTTGCAAAAAGTCCTTGTTTTCCCAGGGTTATAATCACCATATTTGCCCCTTTTTTTAGAAAGTAATCGGCACACTGTTCTAAAAGTGCTTTATCGCAAGCTTCTTTTGCCTGCATCTTCTGTAGTTTTTTGGAAAGCTGAGATTCTTCTGTGGATAAAAGAATCTGTGCTTCCTCTAAATTTGGGAGGAAGATATCCGTTAAGGCAAGGATTTCCGGGTTTATTTGCCTTATGGAGGAAGGCTTCAATAGGACAGGGAGCTTGTGGCTTTTTGCTAAACGACAAGCGGTCAAGATCGTATCCTGCGGAACTTCAGTATTTAGAAGGCATAGATGACTGTCTTTGAAGATGGGAAGTGCCTCTTCAACATGTTTCTTACTGACACACTCATTGGCCCCGGAAAGGATGGAGACGATGGAATCTCCGCTGTTGTTTAAGAAAATATATCCTTTGCCGGTTAATTCTCCGTGGACACGCTTCAAATAGGCGGTATTGATCCCTGCTTGCTTTGCACTTTCGTAAATGGTATCTGCTTCCAAATCATCCCCGACAAGCCCTATAATGCTGGCGTGATGTCCCAATTTGCTCACTCCGATGGCTTGGTTCATCCCTTTTCCGCCTAAATAGTTGGAAGAACGACTGGTCTTGGCTGCCATTCCCGGGCTGGGAAGCTCTCGGAAAAATAGGTAGGAATCAATATTTACACTTCCCAAAACAAGAACTTTTTTTCTTTTAGTCATAGCGGGGGCGGAAATAGATTTAGTGTGGTTTAAATGATAGTCCGGCTGAAAATGCTTTCGCTCCTGTTCTGTATTTTCAGAATGCTCAAGATGCTTGATCAGGCAGGAGCCAAGATATTCTCCAAATTCTTCAAAGGGGATTAGCAGGGCTGATATTTCGGAGAAGTTATTAATATTGCTTTGGTGTTTACATAAGGTAAGCAAGGAAAAGTCATTGGGAATATGCAAATGACGGCTTAGTAATCTTTGATAGATTTGAAAGCTACTTTGGAAGTGCAGAGTTAGTACAGCACTAATACTCCCGCAGGAAATATGGCGGTAAAATTTTTCGTTATCTTTACTGAAAATGAATTCTTCCGTAAAAGAAATGGCATTTTGATACAGACAGCTTTTGAAACCTTCAATAAATTCATTTCGAATAGGACTTTCCTTTTCTGCCACAAGGGCGATTTTGGAATGTCCTGCTTGAACCAGATTTTGGGTCAAGAATTCCGCCATACTTTTATAGGAAATGGTAGGCAGAAAATCCGGACCGGGAATATCTTCTTCTGTACTGAAAAGAAAGTAGGGTTTTTTACTTTGCTTCAGCTGTGCATAGACTTCAGAAGATGGCTTGGAATTGATAGGATTAAACAGAATGCCGTCAACATTGCTTGAAGTAAGCAAGGATAGGTTTTTTAATTCTTGCGTTTTGTTTAAATGGCTTTCCAGCACTGTTATGCCATAACCGTAGGAACGGGCAACATTCATTAAACCTTTCAGGAGTCTGTCGTCGGGAATACAGTCTCGAAAGATAACCCCGAAAATACTGGTTTTTTCGGGATATTGTGTTCTCACAAAAGAGTAAGGTTTATAATTATGAATCTTTGCAAGGGAAAGGACATGCTCTCTTGTTTGGGGGCTGATATTTGCGTCTTTATGATTCAAAATTTTGGAAACGGTTGATACAGACACACCGGCTAATTGAGCAAATTCTTTAATGGTCATACTTTTTCTCCTACTTTAACACTTGTGCTTATCATATAATAAACTTAAGGAATTTAGAACCTTTGTTTTCGTTTTCAGGTGGAGCCTAATATTTTGGAACTTGTTATAATTGTAAGAAACAGACAAAAAAATAAGAGGGAATTGGAAGAAAGCAAAAAATAATCTTTTGACGAAAGAGATATGCAGTGCGAAACATGTGCATATTGTATATAAATAATATTGCATTTAGTTGAAAACAGATAAAATTGTCGACAGAAATATATTGATATTGACACAAATCTGGCGGATGATATATCTTATGAATAAGAAAATAAGTATAGGAAAACAGTTTCCTGTACAAATAATCTAGGTGATGCAAAAAGCGTATATTTGTGAAGGAGGAAAAAAGAGAATGAAAAAATGTCTGAGTGTAATTCTGGCAAGCTTGTTAAGTTGTTCCTTATTGCTGGGATGCGGAAAGTCTGCAAATGAGGTGGCAGAGTCCAATGCGAACAAAACCGAGGCTGCACAGGCTGATTCTAAGGAGGAAAAGTCTTCTGATAAGTCTGATTCCAAAGAGAAAAAGGGTGTTCGTGTTTGTATCGTTTACACAGGTAACTTAGGCGATAAGTCCTACAATGACTCTTGCAATGCCGGTGCGAAGAAGGCAGTTGAGGATTTCGGTATTGAATTAAAGTCTCTTGAAGGCACTACGGCACAGGAATGGGAAGCGAATTTAGTGGCTGCCTGCGAAGAAGGTTATGACCTTATCATCGGTGCATCTTCCAATATCGCTGATTACATTACAGAGCATGCTCCTAACTATCCGGATGTTAAGTTTGCGGTAATTGATACAACCGTTGATCTTGATAACGTGGAATCCATCAGCTTTGCCCAGAATCAGGGTTCTTTCCTTGCCGGTGCTGCAGCAGCTATGTTTACACAGAAAACTGATATTCCTAATGTAAATGATGCACATGTAATCGGATGGGTTGGCGGAATGGATATTCCTGTACTCCATGATTTCTATACAGGATATGAGCAGGGCGCAAAGTACATCGATCCGGATGTTACTATTTTGCAGGCTTTTGCAGGTTCTTGGACAGATCCGTTAAAGGGAAAAGAATTAACTCTTGCACAGTATGAGCAGGGAGCTGATATTGTTATGAATGTGGCTTCCGGAACAGGAACAGGAATTTTGGAAGCGGCAAAGGAAGCGGATAAGTATGCTATCGGCGTAGACTTAAACCAGGATGCTGACCAGCCTGGACATGTGGTAACTTCCATGGTGAAGAGAGTAGATAATGCGTGCTATCTTGTTATTCAGTCTGTTGTTGAGGGGACATTTAAGGGCGGTTCCACCCAGTATCTGTCTTTGGCAGAGGGCGGTGTGAGCTTAACTGATTTCGCAGAGATCAAGAAGTCTTTGGGAGAGAAGTTCCCACAGGATATCGTAGACAAGTGCGAAGAACTGTCCAAGAAGATTATCTCCGGTGAGATTGTAGTGGAAAATTATGAAGGTTTCGGTCCGAAAGCATAAAGCCTGAAACTTTGTGTCGGGCATGGGACTCTTTAGGGCTCCCATGCCCTTTCTTTATCAGTTAAATGAGGGAGAGTAATGAGTGAATTTGTTGTAGAAATGAAAAACATCGTAAAATCCTTTGGAGAAGTGCATGCCGTAAAAGATGGACAATTCAACCTGATTAAGGGAGAAATTCATTCATTAATCGGAGAAAACGGAGCAGGAAAGTCTACTATGATGAAACTGCTTTACGGTATGTACCCCATAGATTCCGGTGAGATTATTGTTAAGGGACAGTCCATGGGCAAGTTAGATCCCAAGTTGGCCATTCAACATGGGATTGGAATGGTTCATCAGGAATTTATGCTCGTCAATGATTTGACTGTGTTGGAAAATGTTATTTTAGGTTTTGAGCCTAAAAAGGGACTACAGATTGACTTCGATAAGGCAAGAAAAGAGATTCAACACTTTATTGACCAATACAACATGGAGATTCAGCTGGACAAAAAGGTTAGCCAGATTTCCGTGGGAGAAGCACAGCGTGTAGAAATTATCAAAACCCTGATGAGAGGGGCGGATATTATCATCTTGGATGAGCCTACTGCTGTTTTGACTCCTCAAGAAACTAAAAAGCTTTTTGAGATATTAAATAATTTAAAGAAAGAGCAAAAATCTCTGGTGTTTATTTCTCATAAGCTAAACGAAGTTATGGAAATTTCGGATCGTATTTCTGTTATGCGACAGGGGTTGCATATGGGAATTGTGTCTAAAGAAGAAACTTCTCCTCTGGATTTAACCAAGAAAATGATTGGCCGAGAAGTGTTCCTACATATTGATAAGACATATGAAAAAGCAGGAAAGAAAATTTTGGATGTACAAGATGTCTGGATTCCCAGTCAAAAGGAAAGCTCCAAAATTCGAGGCCTGTCCTTACATGTGAATGAGGGAGAAATTGTGGGCATTGCCGGTATAGACGGAAATGGGCAATCAGAACTGATTGAGGCAATCACCGGTCTACGTCCTGTGGAGAGAGGGCATATCTTCCTGGACGGAAAGGAAATCACCAACCTTTCTCCGAAAAAAGTACGAGAAGTGGGATTGGCACATATTCCGGAGGATAGAAATACCCGGGGACTGAATAGAACCATGAGTATTGAAGAAAATCTAGTTGCGGTGGAAGTGGACAAAGCACCCTTCAGCAGGGGGATGGTCATGAATACAGCTGCTATGGACCGGCATTCTGAAGAAATGGTGAAGCGCTTTGATATTCGCCCCACAGACTATAAGCTACCCACATCCTCTCTTTCCGGAGGAAATGCACAGAAGGTAGTAGTAGCAAGAGAAGTTTCCATGAATAAGAAGCTACTGGTGGCGGCTCAGCCTACCAGAGGAGTGGATATCGGTGCCATAGAGTCTATTCAAAAGACTTTGGAGGAGGCGAAGAAGAACGGTGCAGGAGTATTGCTGGTTTCTACGGAGTTGGAAGAAATCACATCCCTTTCCGATCGCATCATTGTTATTCACGAAGGAACGATTACCGGAGAGCTTAGTGCCGGAGAAGCCAATGAAAACAACCTGGGACTTCTGATGATGGGAGGTACGGTGGATCATCAGGTAAAAGAAGATATGACAAAGCAACAGCCTAAAGTTGATGTAGAAGACCATCAGGCAAAAGAAGGCGTGACGGAAAATCAGTTACAGGAAGGAGGAAAGGGAGATGAATAAGTCTTTGAACAGCTTTTTGAAAATATTGTTTACCTTTTTCCTGGCGATTTTGGTGGGCGCCATTTTTATTCTTGCCATTGGGGAAAATCCTATTGATGCTTATCTGGCATTGTTAAAAGGCGCTTTGGGAACAAAACTGGGAAGAGGAAATGTCATTGCGGGCTTTACTCCTTTACTGCTTACTGCAACAGCATTTGCAGTGGCAGCTAAGGCTGGTGCGTTTAATGTCGGAGTAGAGGGAGAAGTAATTTTAGGAGGCATTACTGCTGCTTATATCGGTATCAATTGGGGATTTTTATCTGTACCTCTTTTATATCTTGCCTGCTTTACCGGGGCCATTGTGGTAGCCATGCTATGGGGCTTGATTCCGGCGATTTTGAAGGCTTATTTTAATGTATCGGAAGTCTGTGTAACGATTTTGATGAATACGGTAGCGCTGTATATTGGTTCATATCTGGTTAGTGGACCCATGAGCGCAGGAGTGGCTACTCCTCAGTCCAAGCCTGTGCTGGTAACGATTCCGAAAATCATGAAGCCTTCTTCGGCAAATATGGGGGTTTTTATTGCTATCCTTTTGGTATTGGCAGTCATTTGGATGACTTATAAGACAAAGTGGGGATATAAGATTAGAACTGTGGGAACCAATCCTGCCCATGCGGATTATGCCGGTATTAATTCTAAAAAAGTCTTTATCGGTGCGATGTTACTTTCTGCAGCCCTTGGTGGAGTTGCAGGATGCATAGAAGTTCTTGGTGTACATGGATACTATCTGGACGGTTTTGCAAGGGATTTAGGAACGAATGGTATGTTGGCAGCATTAATTGTGAAGTCAAACATGCTCTTTACTCCGTTTGTGGCTTTTTTCTTGGCGGTATTAAAGGCAGGGGCTATGGCTATGCAGCAGGCTACCAGCGTACCGAAATCTATTGTAGATACTATCTCTGCAGTGTTTATTATTATCGCAACCATGGATTTTGTCATTAGTCTTCGGCAGCGGAGAAAGCTGGAAAAGGAATTAAAAACAGAGATAGCTTCTAATCAGATAGAGAAAGGAGGGGATAAATAATGTCAGAGAATTTAGGAAAAATCTTTAATCTATCACTGATTTATGCAACCTTCCGGGCATCCACTCCCATAATCTATGCAGCTTTATGTGCAGCGATAACACAGCAGGCAAATATTTTAAATATCGGTACTGAGGGAATTATGCTGGTGGGAGCCTTTACAGCGGTGGCTGTGAGCTATTTTACCGGTAGCTGGATGCTGGGAATTCTGGCGGCTATGCTTGGTGGAGCTCTCATTGCTATGATTATGGCTGTTAGTCATATTAAGTACAATTCTGAAATTTGTGCCATCGGTATGGGCATAAATCTTTTGGCTATTGCATTAACCAAGTTTATGCTTCAGGTGTTTTTCCATACCAGCGGAAGCTTTTCCAATCCCTCAATCGTTCCTATTCCAAAATTGCATATGACATTTTTGGAAAATGTTCCGGTCTTAAACAGCTTGTTTAATGACTGGCGCTTTACGGAATGGTTTGTAATTATTTTTATTATTCTTTTGCAGTTTATCTTCTATAAGACGGTATGGGGATTACGCCTTCGTGCTGTAGGACAATTTCCTATGGCTGCTGAAACTGCGGGAATTCAAGCTAATGCAGTTAAATATCAAGCTATGTTGATATCCGGTTTAATCGGTGGATTGGCGGGAGCCCATTTATCTTTGGGCTATAGTACACAGTTTGTGGAAAATATGACCAACAGCCGTGGTTTTATGGGAGTTGCGGCAATGTACTTCGGAGGTGCAAATCCGGTGCTGACAGCGATGGGGTGTTTGCTTTTCGGATTTTCCGATTCTGTTGGAGCCAGATTACAGGCCTACGGTATTCCTGCTCAATTTATTTTGATGATGCCCTATATTGTGACCATTGTAGTACTGGCTATTTCCATGGCGGTAAAGATTCAGGCTACCAAGAAAAAGCAATCTTCATTAATTACGAATTAGAGAATGTTATTTGAAATTGAGTTTAGGATTAAGAAAATGGAAGGAATGTTAAAAGAATGAATAAAAGAAAAATTATATTAGATTGTGATCCGGGACATGATGATGCAGTGGCGATAATTCTTGCGGCAAAGAATCCTAATTTGGAACTTTTGGGGATTACTGTTGTTGCAGGAAATCAGACTTTGGAAAATACTCAGAGAAATGCTTTACATTTAGTACAGCATTTAGACCTGAATCTTCCGGTTTATGCAGGTTGCGGTCAACCTATGGTGAGAGATAAGGTGATTGCCGGAGACATCCACGGGGAAACCGGTTTAGATGGTCCTGTATTCGAGAAATTAAATCGGGAAATTGAGGCAGATCATGCTGTTAACTATATCATTAAGACTTTGATGAATTCTCCGGAAAAAATCACTGTGGTTACCACCGGCCCTATGACGAATTTGGGTATGGCTCTTCGTATGGAGCCGAAAATTGTGAATAAGATTCAAGAAATTGTTTTTATGGGTGGTTCCTACGCCAATGGAAATGTAACTCCTGCTGCGGAGTTTAATATATTGGCGGATGCGGAAGCGGCTCATGTTTGCATTTCCTCCGGACTTCCTATCACCATGGTGGGGCTGGATGTAACCAGAAAGGCTCTTTGTTATCCGGAAATTGTGGAGCGGATGCGTAAGGTTGGCAACAAGGCTTCGGACTTATTTACGGATCTAATGGCATTTTTCTGTAAAACGCAAAAAGAGGTATATGGTTGGGAGGGTGGCCCTTTGCACGATCCCATTACCATTGCTTACCTTATTGACTCTACGGTTCTGATTACAAAGCCCATGAATGTGACAGTGGACACATCCAGTTCTCAGTCCTATGGCAGAACCAACTGTGATTTCTTTGGCTATATGAAGAAGGAGCCAAATGTCAATGTAGGTATTGATATTGATGTGGAAAAGTTTTGGGACATTGTAGAAGATGGCTTAAAACTATACGACTAATGTGGACAAGATAGTCGGCAATGGGTATCTCCGGGAGGAATACAGTGGAAGCTTTAAAAAAGGTTTTAGAAAAAAACAAACAGAAATATATTGATCGCCTATCGGAGCTCGTGGCGATAGATACTCATGATTTGGGGCATGGGATTGATGGCGGCCTGGAAAAACAAGGACAGGATTATATGGCGGAGCTCTTTAGGAAGATGGGAGCGGAAGTCACTTTGGATTCCATGAAGGAAGAGGATATTGAAAAATGCTTCTCCCTTTATCAAGAGGGAAACCTGGGGCATCAGCAGACGGACCGATACAATGTTTACGCTCAATTTAACGGAGAAAAGCCCGGTAAAACCCTGATGTTTAACGGCCATATAGATGTAATGCCCGCGGATGAAGTGGAGGAATGGACCACGCCTCCCTTTAGCCCTACGATCAGGGACGGAAAGCTTTACGGAAGAGGTACTGCAGATATGAAGGGGGGGCTGATGGCTGCAACTATGGCGGTAAAGCTTTTGCAGGATGCAGGAATTCCCTTCTCCGGTTCTGTGAAAATCACTTCAGTCTGTGATGAAGAAGGCGGCGGAAACGGCTCCATGCAGGCGATTATGAGTGGGCAGAGGGCGGATGGCGTTGTGGTCTGTGAGGGCACTAGCGATGAGTTAATTTTGGCGCATATGGGTTTTGTCTTTTTCAGGGTAAAATTTGCCGGGAAAGCATGTCATTCCGGCGCCAAGCAGAATGGTGTCAGCGCCATAGAAAAAGCAATTAAGGTGATTCAGGCTTTAAACGAGAAGGAGCATGAATGGCTTTTACATTACAAGCATCCTCTTTTACCGGCTCCAAACTTAAATGTAGGTCTTATCCATGGAGGAACTGCCGGTTCCACTGTGGCGGAGGAGTGTATGTTTGAGGTTTGTGTGCATTATCTTCCCAATCAGATGAGTCACAATCAGGTGGTAAAAGAATTCCAAGATGTAGTGGAAAGAGTTGCGAAATCGGATGCTTGGATGGAAGAGCATTTACCGGAAATACAGATTACACAATTTGGCGGCGGCTTTGAGATGGAGGAGAATTCTCCCTTTGTGGACAGCTTTAAGAGGGCTTATTCCGAAGTCAGAGGAAAGGATGTCAAGGTAGTAGGCTCTCCGGCAGGTTGTGATTCTCGTTTATGGAGAAATATCGCGGAATGCCCCACCATACAGTTTGGACCGGGAAATCTTGCCCAGTGTCATGCTGTGGATGAATGGCTGGATTTGGAGGCTTACTTACAGTCTATCTTGATTTATGCAGAACTGATATTGGACTTTTGTCAGGCTTAATACAGTGCTCTTAAAAGGAATACAAAGCTTTTAAGAACAAATAGTGAAAAGAAAAGGAGAATAAAAACATGGCAAAGAAAGTTTTATTGGCAGGGGAATCATGGATGAGCTATACCACTCACGTGAAAGGCTTTGACAGCTTTTATACGTCTGTTTACGAGACAGGAGAGAAGTATATTAAGAGAGCTTTTGAAGAGGGAGGATATGAGTTTACATTTCTTCCAAATCATTTGGCAACAGAAGAATTTCCTTTCAGCTTGGAAGAATTAAAGCAGTATGATTTGATTATTTTATCAGACATTGGAGCCAATACTCTTCTTTTACCCGGAGCAACCTTTACTCGCAGCGAAATTATGCCGAACCGTTGTAACTTACTTCGGGACTATGTCTTGGATGGAGGCGCTCTCTTAATGGTAGGAGGATATTTGACCTTCTCCGGCGTGGATGCTAAGGGAAAGTGGCAGGACACAGCTGTGCAGGAGGTTTTACCGGTCCAGGTACTTGCTACAGATGATCGTATGGAGCATTGTGAAGGAGTTCGCCCTGTTTCTGTGAAAGAGCATGCTATCCTTGAGGGATTAGAAAAGACCTGGCCAAGAGTTTTAGGCTATAACAAGACTATCTTAAAACCAGAGGCAGAACTTTTAGCAACAGTATGTGATGATCCTTTTATCGCTTTGGGAGAATACGGTAAGGGAAGATCCGCTGTGTTCACCACGGACTGTGCTCCCCACTGGGCACCACCTGAATTCTGTGAGTGGAAGGATTACAACCGCTTGTTCCAAAACCTTGCGCGTTGGCTGACAAAGGAAGCATAACGGGAGAAGCTATGAAGGTTTTAAATTTTGGTTCTTTAAACATTGACTATGTTTACAGTCTGGACCATTTTGTTCAAAAAGGAGAAACGATTTCCTCTGATGCTTTAAACATATTTCCGGGGGGCAAAGGCTTAAATCAGTCTCTGGCTTTGGGAAGAGCCGGTGTTTCTACGATTCATGCCGGAGCGGTAGGAAAGGACGGAGAATTTCTTCTAAAGCTGCTTCAGGAATCAGGCGTGAACATAGACTATGTGCAGTCTTTGGATAGCGTACAAACAGGAACGGCGATTATTCAAAAGGATAAAGAGGGGGATAATTGTATTATTCTCTATAGCGGTGCAAATCATAAAATCAGCAAGGCACAGGTGCAGAAGACTATCGCAAATTTTGCCGAAGGAGATTTTCTTCTATTGCAAAATGAAATCAATGAGATAGACAGTATTATGAAACTGGCCTATGAAAGAGGAATGAAGATTGTGCTGAATCCTTCTCCTATGAATGAAGCAATCTTAGCTTTACCTTTGGAATATGTGGATTATTTTCTTTTGAATGAAGTGGAGGCAGCGCAGATCTTAGGACAGGATAGTGCCGACCGAGAGAGCGAAGAAATGATTAGAGCCTTACATCTTCAGTATCCTACAGCGAAAATCGTTTTAACCCTTGGTGGGGAAGGAGCTCTTTACTTTGACGGGGAAAGCCTTTATCGCCAAAGATCCTATAAAACGGAAATTGTGGATACCACTGCTGCGGGAGATACCTTTACCGGATACTTTATTGCAGGAATTTTAAATGGAGAAACGGTTCCGAAAGCCATGGACTTGGCAGCCAGAGCTGCAGGAATTGCCATTTCCCGATTTGGTGCGGCTCCATCCATTCCCTTGAAGGAAGAAGTATTATCTTTTTCCTTTAGTTAAAAGAAAAATAGTGATTATAAAAAACCGTACGAAAGTGCGGTTTTTTTATGTGATAGGAGTTTTTGGAGGAGGTTTTATATGGCTTTGCTTTGAGGATAAAGCCTTCTATTTAGTTCTGTGAAGAAAGTTTGGTGGATGGAGGGGATTTTCTACAAAACCGGTAGTTTATTTTAATCTAAATTAACAAATCTGTTTATTTTCGTGTGGATTTTATTGACAGTTCTGTTAGGTATGTTTATATTTTCATTAAATAAACATAAAAGAACACATATTAACATGCGCTAAGATGTATGAATGTATATCCGTTATGGGAGATTTATACGAATGCCCAGGTGCACTTATCAAGATAAAGGAACACATAGGAACATCCATTAAGAACTATCAACAAGTGGAGGAGAAGAATGCCAAAGTGTATTGTCATCGCAGATGATTTAACCGGAGCAAATGCCACGGGAGTTTTACTGAAAAAGATGAATTATAGCGCCTATACGGTTTTAAATGCTGAGCGTTTAGAGCTGTCTATGCTGGAGCAGTGTGACTGCGTTTTATATCCTACGGACAGTAGAGGGATTGATCAGGACCTGGCGTATAGAAGAGTTTCCAATGTTTGTAATCTACTGAAGAACGAAGATACCAAGGTTTACGGCAAACGGATTGACAGTACTTTACGAGGAAACCTGGGAGCGGAAGTGGATGCCATGCTGGAATCCCTTGGAGAAGACTATGTGGCTATTGTGGTAGCTTGCTTCCCCACATCCTCCCGTATAGTTCTCGGAGGCTATATGTTGGTGGAGGGGCTTCCGCTTCATAAGACGGATATTGCCATTGATCCGAAAACGCCGGTGAATAATCCTGAGGTGGCTGAGCTGTTCCGAAAGCAGAGCAAATACCCCATTGCCTCCATTTTGATGAAGGATTTGCTGCACGGAAAGCATTATCTTGCGGATTGCATGAAGAAGCTGGCGGAGGAGGGAAACCGCATTATTGTGGTGGACTGTGTAAGCCAGGAAGACATTGATTTAATTGCGGATGCGGTGGAGACCTCCAAGCTAAAGGTCTTGGCGGTGGATCCCGGTGTGTTTACCGCAAGTCTTGTGAGAAAGAGAATTCCTCCCACAGAAAAGAAGGAGAAAAACAAGGTTTTGGCTGTGGTAGGCAGCGTAAATCCTCATACCAGATTGCAGCTGGAAGAGCTGTGGCTTTCCCAAAGATGCAAGAACGTTTTTGTGGAAACCAAGGCGCTTTTGGAAGGGGAAGAGCAGTGGGAGCAGGAGGTTCAAAGAGTGGTGGATGCCATTCTAAAGGATGTGGACAAGGATAGAGTCTTCACGGTGACGGGAGACGGCATCTATCCGGAAAATCGTGTGGATCTGGGAAAGCTTGCGGAAAGCAGAGCCTGCCAAATCGAAGAAATCAGCAATAAGATGAATCTGGCTTTTGCGGAGATTGCTCATCGAATCTGTGAGCGGGAAAAGAGCTTTAAGGGAATATACAGTAGCGGTGGAGATGTGACGGTATCTATTTGCAAACGCTTTCAAACTGCAGGTCTTAGCTTAAAGGAAGAGGTTTTACCCTTGGCGGCTCACGGGGAAATGCTTCTGGGGGATTTCCCGGGAATGCATATGGTTACAAAGGGAGGTAGCCAGGGCGGAAGAGATGCCATCATCCGTTGCATTTCCTTCCTGAAGGAAAAGCTCTTTGTATAAAATGGTAAATCTAATAGATTTTACGAAACAAGATTTGCCGGTCTCAAAAATAAAAATGATGAAAAGAAGGAGGATAAAATGAAGAAAGCAGTAATTGCAGTACCTATGGGGGATCCTGCGGGAATCGGTCCGGAGATTGTGGTGAAGGCTGTATCCAAAAAGGAAATCCAGGACATTGCAAAGGTAGTGGTTATCGGAGACGGAAAGATTTTGGAAAAGGCGGTGGAAATCTGTAAAGTTCCCATTCGTTTGCAGAAAATTGAAAAAATAGAGGAATTGGGAGAGGATAAGGACAGCCTTTACTATATGCAGGAGGGCGAAATTTCCATGGCGGACTTTGCCTATGGAAAGGTCAGCGCAATGTGCGGAAAGGCTGCATTTTCCTATATTAAGAAATCTATCGAGCTGGCCAATGAAAGACTGGTGGATGCGGTGGCTACCACGCCCATCAACAAGGAATCCTTAAAGGCGGCAGAGGTACCCTTTATCGGTCACACGGAGATTTTTGGTTCATTAACCAATACGGAAGATCCTTTGACCATGTTTGAGTGTAACGGCATGAGAGTGTTCTTCTTAACCAGACATGTATCTCTTAGGAAAATGCTGGATATGATTACCAAGGAGCGAATTAAGGACTATGTGAAGCGTTGTCTGGAGGCTTTGAAAAAGCTGGGGGTTACAGACGGAAAAATGGCCATTGCCGGCCTGAATCCGCACTGTGGAGAGCATGGCTTATTCGGAGACGAGGAAGTGAAGGAGATTATGCCGGCGGTGGAAGAGCTGCAGAAGGAGGGCTATCCTGTGGTTGGACCTATCGGGGCAGACTCTGTTTTCCATCAGGCAGCACAGGGAAGATACAACTCCGTACTGTCTCTCTACCATGACCAGGGGCATATCGCTACAAAGACCTTGGATTTTGATAGAACTATCGCTATTACCAACGGTATGCCGATTTTAAGAACTTCTGTGGATCATGGAACTGCATTTGACATTGCCGGAACCGGCATTGCAGACAGCATCAGTATGGAAGAAGCGATTCGACTTGCGGCAAAGTATGCAGAGGCTTTTAAGCACTAAGAAGAACCGGAAAGACATAAAAATTGGCTTATGCAAATGAGCAATTGACAACGAAGGGGAAAAGTAAAGTATTTTTCTAAAGAGGAGGAAAGTATGGTTAATGGTTTACATGGAGAGCAAATGCTCCTGGGCTTGGCAATCGGTATTGTGTTACTGATTTTCATGGTATTAAAGACAAAGATTCAGGCCTTTTTGGCTTTGATTATCACTACCGTAGTGATTGGTGTAATTGGCGGAATGCCTTTGAATACCATCACCTTGGAAAATGGAACGAAGTTCGGTATTTTGCAGTCTATTACCAGCGGATTTGGAAATACCTTATCCAGTATCGGTATTATTATTGGTTTCGGCGTTATGCTGGGAGCAATCTTTGAGGAAACAGGAGCAGCAAAGCGAATGGCTCTTTGCTTCTTAAAGGTATTTGGAAAGAATAAGGAAGAGGAGGCTTTGGCTTTTACCGGTTTCCTGGTTTCTATTCCTATCTTCTGTGACTCCGGCTTCATTATCCTGTCCCCTATCGCAAAGGCGATTTCCAAGGTTACAAAGAAATCTCTGATTTCTTTGGGGGTAGCTCTTGCAGCAGGTCTTGTAATTACCCATACCATGGTTCCTCCTACACCCGGCCCCTTGGGGGTTTGCGGAATCTTCGGTGTGGATGTAGGACAGTTTATCTTACTGGCTTTGGTTCTTTCTATCCCAATGACCATTGTGGCTATTCTTTATGCCAGAAAGTATATTGCTAAGAAGTTAAACTGGATTGTTAATGAAAACGATGAGCTTGTGGAGGCACAGGCCGGTAGTGTAGAGCTTGGAAAAGAAATCAATTTAGGTTCAGAAAATCTTCCCTCTACATTTTCTTCCTTCCTTCCCATTGTTTTACCTGTCATCTTGATTTTAATGAATACCGTATTTACGGCAATGAAGCTTATGGACGGATTTTTCCATATTCTGATTTTCCTGGGACAGCCTATTGTTGCGGTTGGTATCGGATTATTAAGCGCTATTTTCATTCTTGGCAAAAAGATGAGTCGTAAGGATATCCTTTCTTCGATGGAGAAGGGAATGATGTCTGCAGGAATCATTATGCTGGTAACCGGTGGCGGTGGAGCTTTAGGACAAATCATTAAGGATTCCGGACTGGGAACCTATATGGCGGAGGGAATTACCGCAATGAATGTACCGATTATTCTGCTTCCCCTTGTGATTTCCACTGTAATGCGTTTTATCCAGGGATCCGGAACTGTAGCCATGACTACAGCGGCAAGTATTTCCGCACCGATTATCCTGGCTACCGGAGCTAATCCTGTGGTTTCCGCTTTGGCTTGTTGCGTAGGCTCCTGCTTCTTCAGTTATTTCAATGATAGCTACTTCTGGGTAGTCAACAGAACTCTTGGCGTAAGTGAGGCAAAGGATCAGATTCGTGTTTGGTCCATTACCACAACCATTATCTGGGCTGTAGGATGTTTGGAAGTAATTATCCTTAGCTTTATTATGCACTAATTTTCCGAGGATAAATGTTTGAGGATAAATGGCTTGGTTTCTTTCGGGAAGCTAAGCCATTTTTTTATAAAATATGCTAAGATGTTTTCGGAGAAAAGGACCGGAATGAGCTAGGGGAGAAATCATGAAAAAAGAAAAGGTGTTATCAGGAGAACGGCAGCAAAGCATTTTATCCATTTTGGAGAAGGATGGTTCCGTTTCCGTAGATGAACTGGCTAAGCAATTTTCTGTCAGCGGAATGACCATTCGGAGAGATTTAAAATATCTGGAAGAAAAGAACCGGATAGAGCGTTTTCATGGGGGAGCCATTCTGCGGGATGAGGTGCTTTATCAGGAAAAGGAAGTGCAGAATATTGAGGCAAAAAAGCGTATTGCCCAAAAGGCTTTGGAACTTATTAAAGATGCCAAGGTGATTTTCTTGGATGCGGGAACCACCAATAGGGAACTGGCTCTATTATTAAAAGAACGTGAGGGTTTGTCTGTGGTCACCACGGACATAATGGTTGCCGGCGTTTTACAAAGTGGAAAGGGACGCCTCTTTTTCTGCGGAGGAGAAATCCAGAAAAGTACCGGCTCTGCTTTGGGAAGCTATACAGTGAATCAATTGAAAGATTATTCTTTTGATATCGCCTTCTTAGGGGCTTCTTCCATTAATGAAAAGCTGGAGCTGAGTACGCCTACATTGGAAAAAGTGGCTTTGAAAAAGGCTATTTTGCAGCAGGCAAAGCAGTCTGTTTTGTTGGCAGATGCCAGTAAGTTTGAGAAGCAGGCGATGATGAAGATATGCTCCATTCAGGAATTTGATATGCTGGTAACGGATAAGACATTTTCGGAGAAAGAAAAAAAGGAAGTGGAAAAGCTGGGAGTGAAAGTTGAAGGAGTCGTATGAAGCAAATATCAAATGAAATATCAAAGAAATTATCCCTTGCCCGTTCTTTTGAAAAGGCACATTTTTCGGAGATACAAAGACAGGAGCGTCCCGGCTTTCATTTAAGCCCTGCGCTAGGCTGGCTCAATGACCCAAATGGTTTCTCCTTCTATAAGGGGGAATACCATCTTTTTTATCAGTATAATCCCTATAGCACCAGATGGGATGCGATGCATTGGGGGCATTGGACTTCCAAGGATTTACTCCACTGGGACTATCAAGAGGCAAGTCTTGCGCCGGATGAAGATTATGAAACCGGTGTTTTTTCCGGTACCGCTATAGCGGATAAGGATGGCTCTCATCTTATTATGTATACGGCGGATTATACCAAGGCTCCGGATTATTCTACGGATTTATCAGGGAAAAATGGGATTCGAAGAGAAACCCAGTGCATCGCCAGAGGGGATGGGAGAGAGTATCAAAAGTTCCGGGGAAATCCGGTGCTTTCAGAAAAGGACTTGCCGGAAGAATTCACGATTGAAGATTTCCGAGATCCCAAGCTTTGGATTGGAAAAGACGGAAAATACTATGCGGTAACCGTGGCCAGAAAGAAGAGAGACAATCTTGGAGCGGCTTTGCTTTTTTCTTCGGAAAATGTGGTGGAATGGCAGTATTTGGACACGATTAGGGAAAATGACGGAAGCTTCGGCGGGATGTGGGAGTGTCCGGATTTCTTTTTCCTGGAAGGTCGTCCTGTGCTTTCCCTTTCGGTCATGAATATGAAAAATACAAGTCCCTTGTTTAGGAATGGAAATTGCACCGTTGCTTTTGTGGGGGATACCATAAGTGAAGAAGTAGATATTCTACCGGAGTCACAGCAGGGAAAGGAAGAGAACAGAGCAGAAGATTTTTTGGAAAATCTGCTACAGCAGACTATGAAAAAGGCGAACCCCCAAGCTTTGGATTTAGGCTTTGATTTTTATGCGCCTCAGACCATGGAAAGGGATGGACGAACAATCATGGTAGGCTGGATGCAGGCTCCTGAAGCCGGTGGAAATGCTCCGGAGAATGCTAAGTGGTATGGACAAATGTCTTTTCCCAGAGAAATGTTTTTCCGGGGAGACAGGCTTTGCCAGCGCCCCATTTCGGAGATTCAGAAGCTTTATAAGGATACGGTCGAGTTGGAGATTTCCTGCGAAAAAGAAGAGAAAAGCTATGCAGAATTAGAGGGCAAAGTTCTGGACCTTAGTCTACGGAGTTCGGCTTCCAAGTATTGCCTAAAATATCAAGAATGTTCTGAACAGAAAGTAGTTTCTGAACGACAAGAAGTTTTCCAAATGAAATTTGCAAAGCAGGGAGAGAACTATGTCCTCTGTACTTATGATTTTGTAACGGGAATCCTGACTGTGGATAGAAGTCATGCAGGAAGGTCTGCCAGTATTTGTGAAGTAAGAAGGATTTATGTGGGAAGTTCGAAAGAGCTTTCGCTAAGACTTTTGCTGGACCGTTTTTCCTTTGAGCTCTTTATAAATGATGGGGAGCAGGTTCTCTCCGGCACCCTTTATGAACTCCCGGCGGAGGCTAAGGAAATCAGCTTCCAAGGAGAAGGGATTCATCTAAAGGTAGAAAAACATAGCTTAAGGGAGATTGAGCTTGGGGCACTGTAATGAATTGAAAAAGCAGTGGATGTCTTTTCCACTGCTTTTTTCTATCTTTTAGCTTGTATCAGAACCGGCATGCGTTGACCTTAGCAAGATTAGCCAACATATAGCATTCCCCTAAAGAGTTCATTTTCGTCTTTTCCATTGATATTTAAAGTCCAATTCTGCGTATCTCTTTCAACCGGTACTCGGTAGCAAGTTCCGTTATATTGGAATTGACTAAAATCATTTAGGTTAAAAATACTGAAGTCCTCATTTCCTACATTGTCTATATATTTTTCATCAATAATTCGCATATCCATGTAAGAGGCATTATCCGTATACATCAGTAGGAGATAGGAACCGGCGGGGATAGTTCCCTCTTTTAGCACATTTCCATTTACATCTACTTCTTGAACCGGAACATCTTGAATAGCCTGGATAACATGATTGCTGGTTATTTTGTAGCGGTTTCCATTTGGTTTTGGATAGGCTTCCGCATCAATCAACCAGTCTATTTCTACAGTATTGGTACTGAGAAAGCCGTTGTCTTCTGCTCCGCAAAACCCTTTAGCATCCGTAAAATTTTCTTTGAGAAGATGCGTGTATTCGATATTGCCTACATTTTTAAAGTAGTATTCTCTAGCAGATAGGTCCACATACCAGTTTTCCTCCGGTTTTAATTCCATGGTAGAGAGGTCGATTCGATAGAGTAAAGTTACCCCGTCTTCTTCATACTTAAAGAGGTAAATGTAGTATTTTCCGGATTTTTTGAGAAGATAAGGAGTTCCGTCAATGCCTTCCACAGCTCCACTTTCTCTATTGCCGGAAACGACGGAGATATCCAAATAAAACATTCCCTCTTCTTCCTGTTTTTTCAGATAAACGGGCTCCCGTTTTCCGCTTCTGTCCACATCTACATCCAGATACATATTGTCAAAAAGTGGGATTACATAGTCCTCTTCCGTTTTAGTATAATCTTCGACAAATAGATTCTCCCCTTCATCAAAATATACGGTAAGAACCTTGGGGGACTTAAGAGACCGGCCGGTAAGATCGATATCGGAATATATAGAAACGCCCTCCGCATTTACCGTCCAAGTAAGTGCATCTCCCTTCTCTTTTATATTCTGTAAAAGTGCAGGAGGAAATTCCACAGCTGTACCTGCGGATTCCTGCGCTCTTTTTTCAGCCAAAGCAAAGAAGCTGTCCCTGTCTTTTACCACATCGGAAAAAGCCAGTCGTTTTCCGCTTTTACTATCAAAATTCAAAGAATAGTGCTGATACTCGCTTCCGCTTCCCGTGTAATCTATAGATTTGGAATTTAAAATGCTGACGATGCTTTTGTCTGCCCGAATAACATCACTATTGGTCTTCACTTCAGGAGTATTTCCTAAGTAGTTCGCCACATTCCTTTTGGCCTCTTCTGAAGTATTAGCGATATTTACCAACTCCGCAAAATCCTTTTGATAGAGATCTTCTACTTCCTTGTTATAGTCTTCAAAGGCCTTTCTCAGGGCATTAAATTTCTCACCCTCTTCCTTCAAGTGTAACTTAGTGCTTTCTATACTATAAAGATAATGATAGTTTGCATCCGTGTGCCTTTCTCCGATTTCTTCTAAAAGGATATGGGGCATTCCTATAATCGTGCTTTCAGCTTGTGCTTCTTTTTCTTCTCTGCTGTCCTTCTGCTCCTTCTGTGAAGTACCTGATTCTACTCCTGTTTTGTCCGTCCTGCCAGCTTCTTTTTCTGCCTTTGCACAAGACAGAAAAAGAAAGCTAAGAAGAAGGAATAATACT
Source organism: uncultured Oribacterium sp. (assembly GCF_902481605.1). NCBI lineage: Bacteria > Bacillati > Bacillota > Clostridia > Lachnospirales > Lachnospiraceae > Oribacterium > uncultured Oribacterium sp. Next base: position 78,609 of record NZ_CABSXI010000001.1, read on the forward strand.
AAAAGTAGTTGTTTTTTCGCTTTCATTTCGTCCTCCTTGCCTTTTCTCTTTAAGAGAGTTTAGTTATCGTCTTTGTTTTTGTTCCGTACTATTCAAACATTAATTTTTACTATTTTATCATACTTTGTTTTCGTTTCAATCTGATTTGAAGAGTAGATGGAACGTCAGAACGTATAGGAACTGGAGGGAACTTAGTTGCGCCGGCAACTAAGGCAAGGAAGATGGTTTTTTATATATATTTTTTCAGTTCCCCATACCCCTCTTTTTCCATTTCCTCATAGGGAATAAAGCGGACAGAAGAGGAGTTAATGCAGTAGCGGAGGCCGCCCAGTTCTCTTGGACCGTCATGAAAGACATGGCCCAGATGGTAGTCTCCACCCTGGGAACGGACTTCTATTCTACGCATTCCCAGACTGTTGTCCTCCAGGTAGCGGATCACTTCTCCGGCAATAGGTTTTGCAAAGCTGGGCCATCCGCAAGAGGAGTGAAACTTGTCTTTGGAGGAAAATAACGGCTCTCCGGTGGCTCTATCCACATAAAGCCCTTTAGCATTTGTATCCCAATAAACATTTTCAAAGGGACGGTCTGTGGCACTATGCATCAGCACATTGTATTCCTCTTTTGTCAGCTTTTCCTGTAGCTCTTTTTCGGAAAGAGGCTGATATTGCTCTGAATCAATCAATGGCTCATCCGCCAGGGCAAGGGAGATGTGGCAGTAGCCTCCCGGATTTTTATTCAGATAATCCTGATGATATTCTTCCGCCGAGTCAAAGGCTTCCAAGGGAAGCACTTCCACCACTAAAGGAGAGCTGTACTGCTCTTGCTCTTTTTTTAGAGCCTCCTGAATGATCTCTTTGTCCCCTTCTTCTACATAGTAGATACCGGTGCGGTATTGGGTGCCCACATCATTTCCCTGCTTATTTAAGCTGGTAGGATCAATAATACGAAAATAATAACGCAAAAGATTTTTTAAAGGCAGGCGCTCCGGGTCATAGTCGATTTTTACGGTTTCCGCATGGCCGGTATTGTTGTGACAAACCTCTTTATAGCTGGGATTTCTGCTGTTTCCGTTGGCGTAACCGCAAGAGGTAGAGAGCACTCCCGGTATTCTTTGAAAATAGGCTTCTACTCCCCAAAAGCAACCGCCTGCAAGATATATGGTTTTCTGCATAGTAACTCCTTTCCGATGAAATTGATTTATAATGAAACGGTTCTGTAGCATTGTAGTTTATAGCTATAACATTTGCTGAAAAAATCCTTAGTTTGATAACTGATAGCTTTACTTTAGCACAAATGAGAAGGCAATCTACAAGAATCCCCGGGATTTCCAGCTTTTTTTAGATTTGTATTCCGAAAAGGAAAACAATGCTATAGTATAGAAAATATCCAGAGCATGATACTTTGATAAATGGAGCAGCCGGATGTGTATGAACCAGAGATACAGAGGGGCCGGCGCTACAGAAGCAGCGATGTAGGAACTATGGATACAGAAGCAGCGATGTAGGAACTATGGATACAGAAGCAGCGATGTAGAAACCATGGATAAAGAAACTATGGATAAAGAAACTATGGATACAGAAACTATGGATAAAGAAGCTATGGATACAGAAACCGGATTTGTTGGAAGCAGAGATGGAAAAAATAGGAATGGAGAATATAGGAATGGAAAAAGAGCTGAAAATATCGTCCTTTTCCGTAGAGGGAAAGAAAGCGACACTGTATCAACCGCTTGAAAGTATGGTAGAGAAGAAATTAAATCAGGCGAATACAAATACCAGTCTGAACACAAATGGTCAGACTATGGAAGCAAGAGCTTTGGGAGGGAAATTATCAGAAGTCAAATCATCAGAAGTCAAATTATCCCCTCATCTACTGATTCTTCATTGCTTTTCCGAAGAGGAAGAGGCGGTGGTAAAGCTTTTACAAGGGCAGGAGTACTTTACATTTCCGCTTCTTTGTATCAACAACTTGGAATGGCAGAAGGACATGTGCCCCTGGGATAGTCCTGCTCTTATTAAAAATGAGAAGGATTTTATTGGCGGAGCGGATGAATATTTGTTCCTTTTAGAAAAGGAAATTATTCCGAGGGCAGTAGAAATTCTTGGAGAAGAGCCTACATATTATGCGTTGGCCGGATATTCCTTGGCCGGTCTTTTTGCCCTATATGCCGGCTACCGAAGCTCTTTATTTTCTCGGATTGCTTCTGTCTCCGGCTCCCTTTGGTATCCGGACTTTGTTTCCTTTGCCAAGGAGAAGAAAATGCTGAGCAAAGCGGAGAGGCTCTATCTTTCTTTGGGAACAGAAGAAGCGAAGACCAAGCATGCCGTCCTGTACACCATAGAAAGAAAAACCCGAGAACTGGTAGAGCACTACCAATCCTCGGGATACTGTGTGAATTTTGAGCAAAATCCCGGAAACCATTTTTGTGAAGTGGAGCAAAGAATCGAAAAGGGGATTCGGTGGATCATGGAAGAGTGATTATCTTTTTATCCGATAATTTCTGAAAGCTTTACCTTTCTGTCTTCCATTCTGGACTTCGTGCAGGCATCCGCTGTGGCAATAGTAGCTCTTGCGGCTTCTCCGGTAAGCAATGGCTTATATTCGTCACTTACTTCCTTGCCGTGCATTATACCATTGAGGAAGGCCATTTCCTTCTTCATAATGCCCTGTAGCCATAGTGGTGGCTTTCTGCCGGGCTTACCGTATTGAATGGCGCCATCCATTTCCGTACCGTGATAAATGCGGGTTCTGTCCTCGTCTTCCTCTTTGCTTTCGTGAAGAAGGAAATGGCTTTCTTTTCCGTCTATCTTCAGAGTACCGCCGGCATCAAACATATCCAGCTTGATGGCTCCCTCTGTACCCTGAATCAGTAGATAATGCTCCGGCCAACGGAAGGCGGAACCCCATTCCATCACAGCATAACGGCCATCCTTAAAACGGGCGGTTATGAAAATCATATCATCCTCATCACCAAAGGCTTCGCCTTGGTGAGCCACATTTCCGGCTTCCATAGTAACTTCTTCCGGCATCCCTCCCATGAGGAACTGAACACAATCCAGCTCATGGATGTGGTGATAAAGATGTCCTCCGGACTTTTCCCGAATCTTCTTCCAGGATACGGACTCCTGCACATCTTCCCATCCGTTTCTGGCAGAGTGGCAGTAGAGAACCTTTCCGATTTTTCCTTCATTAATCAGTTCTTTTGCATGGTGTACACCATTAAAGAAGTTCATGATGTGTCCTGCCATGAAAATCACGTGATTTTCTTCACAGGCCTTTACCATTTCGTCGCAGTCTGCGTAGGAGAGGGCGATAGGCTTTTCACAAAAAACATTTTTTCCGTGTTTTGCAGCCAAAATTACCGGCTCTTTGTGCAAATAATTTGGAGATGCTACAATCACGCAATTTACATCCGGTCTGGAAACAAGGGATTCCAAGCTTGCTTCTGCATCGCAGGACAATTCTTTCGCAATAGTCTCTCCATTTTCCGGATCATAAACAGCAACGACTTGTGCATCTTCTTGTTCTTTCATGATGCGGGCTAATTCTGCACCGAAATAGCCCACACCCACTACGGCATAATTTATCATGTTTAACTCCTAACTTTTCACGATTTAGGGCTAAATATTCATTTCTTTACTTCTCATAGTCCCAATCCTCGCTTTTTATTTTCGTTTTTTTAAAGTTGATATAGCTTCTACATTAATTTACTTTACAGCTCCCTCGGACAGTCCTCCTGCAATCTTATTTTGAATCAGGCAGAAGAAGATAATGGAAGGAACTACTACCAATGTGGAAGCCGCCATCATATCGCCCCAGTCCAATATTTCTGAACCGTTTAGGGAGCGAAGGGCAACAGCCACAGTCATCTTGGAAGTATCATTAATCAGGATTAAAGAGTATAAAAACTCATTCCAAACATTGATAAAGGTATAAATGGCGGTGGCTACGATTCCCGGTGCCACCAGAGGAATCACTACCTGCATAAACACCTGAATTTTATTGGCTCCATCTATCTTTGCGGCTTCTTCTATTCCTATGGGAACTGTTTTAAAAAATCCCACCAAAAGCCAAACCGCATAGGGAATACTAAAGGAGAGATACACCAGTACCAATCCGATTCTGGTATTGGTCAGTCCCAGCTTTGCCATTACGATGGAATAAGGAATGGCCAAAAGGATGGGAGGGAAAATGTAGGTGGTCACCAAAACCTTCGATAGTACCGTTCCGATTTTAGGGAAGAATCGAACAATGCCATAGGCTGCCAAGGCAGAAATTGTAATAGCTATTCCTGTTGTGGCTAAGGAAATAATGACACTGTTTCGGATATTTACAATGAAACCCAAATCAAAAATCACATGGCGATAATATTCCAAAGTTACTACTTTCGGAAGAAAGGCTGTGGGATTCCCGGTTAATTCGCCCTTTCCTTTAATGGAGGAAATAATAATCCATAGCAAGGGGAAAACGGCGAAGAAACAGAGGAGCAAGAGGTAGATGTGGCTGATTAAGCTCGCAAAATATTTCTTTCTCATTTATTTTCCTCCCTTTCCCAGTAATTCATAATGGTGAAGTAGATAATGCAAACACTCATTAGGAAAATAAACAGCAGTACTGTTACAGCAGAGGATTTTCCCAGCAGCTTGGTTCCCCATCCCATTTCATAGGCATAAAGGGGAACGGTTTGTGTGCTTCCGGCAGGCCCTCCACCGGTAATCAGATAGATTAAGTCGAAGTTATTAAAAATCCAAACCGTTCTTAGAACCACCAAAAGTCCCATAACCAGCTTGATGTGGGGAATGGTGATGTGTTGAAAAGACTGCAAGGCACTGGCACCATCAATTTTTGCGGCTTCATACTGGTCCTGTGGTACAGTTTGTAAAGCAGATAAGACATTGACCATAATCATTGGTGCTCCGAACCAAATGTTGATGAGTACCAGTACGATAAAAGCCAGATTCTTTTCTGTGAGAAACTGTGGAGCGGTTTCGCAAATTTTCCATTTCACCAAAAGATTCGGCAAAATGCCATAGACTCCGTTTAATATCCAAGTCCAAGAGAAGGCGATAACGATGGAAGGGAAGGCCCAGGGGATAATCAGTAGAGTTTTATACATCCCTTTAAAGAGCTTTACCCGATTTAAGGCCAGAGCAGCAGTGAAGCCCACCAATATCTGTCCCAACAAGGAAAATACAGTCCATTTTAAAGAGTTCAAAAAGGCTGCCCAAAATTTGGGATCACTTAGAATATCTTTATAGTTTTTCAGTCCCAGAAAATTGTATCTTGGTCGAATAAGATTCTTACTGGTCATACTGAAAAAGAGACTGGAAAAAATGGGATAGATAAAAAGGGCGGCTACGACAATGACGGCAGGAAGTACAAACAACCATTTCGTATAAGATCTTGTCTTCATTTTCTGACCTACCTTTCTAGTTTGGAGAGGCTGCAAGAAGAAATCTTCTTGCAGCCTCTTTCGAGAAGAAAAAGATTATTGCGTAGCAGCTTCCATTAAGCTGTTTAACTTATCTTCAGCTGCTTTAGCGGCTGTCTTTACATCTGTTCCGTTGGTAATAATATCTTGGAACATTTCTTCAATTACGTGCTGGTTGGTAAGGATACCTGCCTGTACGCTTGGTCCATGTTCAAATCCGATAGCAGTTCCGCCGGGAATCTGAGAAGAAATCACTTCTTCCGCATGAGCAAATTTCTGAATAGTGGGGTCATCTTTATACGCTTTGGAATCCTCGATTCCCTTAATTGCCGGAAGCATTCCGACAGGAACGGAATGAAGGAATTTCACATAGGTATCTTCTTCATATAAGGTTTTGATAAAGGCTTCACAAATTTCAGGATGCTTAGAATTCTTCCAAATAACCAAAGGCTGGTTAGAAGTGGTAATGCCCTTCTGCTCTGTACCCTTAATGGTGGGGATGGGATAGCAGTCTACATAATCCAGTAAATCCGGAGAGTTTGCCGCTACACCGGAGATTTGGAATCCGGAGTTAAAGTCAAAAGCGGTTTTCCCCTGATAGTAGAGTGTAGCCTGATCCAGTACATTGTAGTTAATGGAATCCTTTGGTGAGCAGTCCTTATATACCTTCAACCAGTAGTTAATTCCTTCTATAGCTAAATCGCTGGTAAGATTCGCTTTTAAGTCATCCGTCAGTAAGCTTCCTCCGGCACCCTTTACGTAAAAATTCAGGAAATTGGTGGCTTGGAAGTCCGTAGAGCCACAAGGAAAAGAGAGACCGTAAATACCGTCTTTGGTTAGCGCTTTGGCTTCTTCATAAAGCTCATCCCATGTCTTTGGCACCTCTAAGTTGTTTTTTTCCAGTAAATCCTTGCGAACCCACATCACCATGGCGTGAGAATAGAGAGGAACAGCATAGTTGTTACCGTCTACGGAAAGCTCATTTAATGCGTTTTCATAGAACTTATCCCGTCCGATATCATCAATTAATCCATTCAGAGGAATGATAGCGTCGGAATTAATCATTTCGGAAACCTGCCCTACCAGAGCGGTACTCATATCCGGCACATTCCCGGAAGCAAGCCCTGTTGTCCACTTGGTGTAAAAGTCATTCCAGGAAAAGGTTTCAATTTTGATAGTAACCTTTGGATGTTCCTCCATGAACTTATCCGCAGCCTCCTGAATGGTTTCCAATCTTGGTCCCTGGGTAAAGGAATGCCAGAAAGTAATATCTCCCTCCAATTCAGCATTAGCTTCCGCCTTTTCCTCACTACCCTTTGCTTCGCTGCTGTTTTGCTCAGGAGCTTTGCTTTCTTCCTTTGCGGCGCTGCTACCGCATCCGCTCAGAGCTGTGCAAAGCATTGTCAGACTCAGCATAGCGCTTAAAATCTTTTTTCTCATAAATCTCCTCCTTAGTAGTATGCAAGTGCTATAGGGGAATCCTAGGCATCTTGTTCGCAAGTTTCTTTTGGGACTTGCGATATTTATTTGTGGATAATAACTGATTAATTTGTATGATATAGGAATAAATTAGACGATTCCATAGAAAATAGACCTAATAATAGCATTTTACACTCATAAAACAATGTTTTTGCTGTTAATAAGATTTATCCTCTATATTAAATAATAAATAAGAAATATTTTTTATTCTTTTGCAATATGACGATACTGATTTGGTGTACAACCAAAAGCTCGTTTAAATTCACGAATAAAGTAATTGCTATCTTCATAGCCCAGTTCATAGGCAATATCGTTAATGTGAAGGTTGGAAACCAGCAATTTTCTGGCAGCAGTAGTAAGCTTTAGTTCTTTGACATAGACCATGGGAGATTTTCCCAGCTGGGAACTAAATAAGGAAGTAAATCTTTGTTTGCTTAATTCTGCCATTTCCGCTAAACGGCTTGGAGAATATTTTTCATTGGGATGCAAGAGAATATAATCCACTACCCCCTGGATACGAGAATCCATGGCGGTACCGGATTTTTTGATTTGGGTTCTGATTTTATCTAAGTCCATTTCATCTCCGTACTTTTTCCCCTTATTTGTAGTAGGAAGAATACGAGAAGAAAAATCAGAAGCATTTTCTGATTTTTCTTCTATGGACATTTGGGAATTCAAAGTGTTAGAAGGAACTTCATTCTGATTTGTTTCGGGATTTACCTTGGCAATGAGAGAGGCAATCAAAAGCTCTAAATATCCCCTGACAAAGAACATCTTTGCAGGGCTCTCTTTTTTTACCCATTGATAGATTTCATCAAAATAAAAGCTTTCTCCCTTGCCCTCCATAATCTTCGGCAAATGATAATAATCCCCCAGTAAGTCCCCTCCTTCAAAGAAAACAGAGCTGGTAAAACGAATACTGGTGAAGGAAAAATGGCTGCTGGTGGCAAAGCAGGAGAGCTGACTTCCTTTGGGGATATAGATGATTTGATCCTTTTTTACAGAATACTCCTGAGAATCTATAAAGAAGCTGGCGGTTCCGGATTCAATGTAGCGGAGCATATTGTAGGGAATACTGCTTTCAGGAAAGATCCAATTACGCCCAAAGGAATAGCGATCAATATATAAAAAATGAAAATGAATATTATCAATAGCGCTGTACATAGGATGCCGTCAAACTTTCTGTATATTTTCTATAGGAATAGAAGTTGCCTGGTTCAAGTGTTTTCAGTATAAAGGCTTTACGAGAGAAAAGGAATAGAGCAAGGATGAATTACTACACTGGCTGTTTTATTTTATCTTCGTTATAATAAGACAGTATATTTAGTTTAGAAAGTAGAGTAGTGTAAATGAAAGATGAAATCAGATTAGAAAAAGACCGTAAAATAAAGGGAATCATTTCCATAATCCTTTCTGCGGCAGGCTTTGCGGGAATGGCTTTTTTTGTAAAGCTTTCCGGAGATCTGCCTACCATGCAGAAAGCAATGTTTCGAAATTGTGTGGCGGCTTTGATTGCCTTCGTGATGATGCGGCAGCAGGGATTGCATTATTCTGTCCCCAAGGAGCTTAGGATTCCTCTACTTCTTCGTTGTTGTTTTGGAACCTTGGGGATTCTTTGTAACTTTTGGTCAATTACGTATCTGAAGCTGGGGGATGCCAGTATTTTACAGAAAATGGCGCCTTTCTTTGCTATTGTAATGTCTATTTTTATTTTGGGAGAAAAGCCCAATAAGATGGCGATTGTATCTGTTCTTTTAGCTTTGCTGGGAGCAGCCTTTGTGGTGAAGCCCGGGCAGGGAATCGTGGGACTTCCCGCACTGGTGGCACTTTTTGGAGGATTTTCGGCGGGAACGGCCTATACCTTTGTTCGCAAGGTAGGCTTAGGTGGCGTGAAAGGACCGGTAGTGGTCTTTTCTTTTTCGATGTTTTCCGTTTTGGTATTGCTTCCATTTTTTCTTTTGCAATACAAGCCAATGACTGCACAACAGACTATCTTTTTAATTTTGGCAGGATGTAGTGCGGCTGTGGGGCAGATCTTTGTGACAAAAGCTTATGCCTATGCCCCTGCAAAGGAAATTTCCGTCTTTGACTATTCTCAGGTACTCTTTGCGGCTGTTTTGGGCTTTGTGGTCTTTGGGGAAATTCCGGACGTTTATAGCTTCGTGGGCTATGCCCTCATTTTTGGAACGGCTCTTTGGAAATGGAAGAAAGGTTAGTTGATAAAGAGTTAGTATTTCCTTAAAAGAATAGTGAATAAATTATCTTGTTTAGTGAATCAATTTTTAAAGATTAGTATGGTGATTTACTTTATAATGCAAATTACCAAATTAACAATAATTATATATACATTGCATTGAAAATATAATACAATGTATATATAATATATAGAATATGATTCTAAAATTCAATACAGATAAGGAGGCTTTCTTATGGCACAGACGAGTATCAGTGTTCGTATGGATGAAGATTTAAAGAAACAGTTTGATGAGTTTTGTTCTGATGTGGGGATGAATATGACTACAGCATTTTGCATTTTTGCTAAAACGGTAGTTCGTGAAAGAAGAATTCCATTTGAAATTACAACAGAGAGAGACACGTTTTATAGTAGTGAACATTTAGCTACTTTGGAAAGACGAGTTGCGGAGATGAAGGCCGGATATAAGATACATGAGCATGAGCTTATTGAGGCCGAATAATGAGAAAAATATGGCATGATGAAGCGTGGGAGGAATATTTATACTGGCAGGAACAAGATAAGAAAACACTAAGAAGAATAAATAAAATTTTGAAAGACATAGATAGAAATGGATATAATTGTATTGGAAAACCGGAAAAATTATCAGATAATTTGTCCGGCTTTTGGAGTGCAAGAATCGATGAAAAGAATCGGATTGTTTTTCGTATTGTGGGAGATATGCTGGAAATTGCAGAATGTGGTTCTCATTATGGCGATAAATAATGTATCTAATTGTAGAAAGCACCTGTATGAGATATATCGGTAAAAATTCTTTTTTTCTTTTGTTAGATTCATTTGTTGCATTTGCAACAAATGAATCGCATATATTGTATACAATAGACTTTGTAAGAAGGATTTAAAGATGTAAGCCTCTTATAAAGCTAAAGTTTAAATTGTTTAAAGGGCGAATTTTTTAGAGCTTAAAGAGACTTCAAGAGCAATGTTTTTAAAGCCTGAAGCATTTTCAAAATCAAAGTCCTTCGGCAAAGAAAGGAGGCTTATGAAAGAAAAAGTCGGAGAAGTGTTTTCCATAGCAAGAGACAATCCGCCGGTACGGAGCTGTACAGTATCCAAGCAGATTCATCCGGGAGAAAACGCTGTCATTTATTTTTCCATGGCGGAGAGGACGGATATCAGTGCAGAGCTTTACTCCTATCATAAGCTGCTTTTCGTAGCGGAGGGGGAGATAGAAGTTTACGGAGAAGGAGAGGGGAAGTTCCTTTCCAAGGGGCAAGCCATTCTCACCCCGGTGGAGAAACCGGTGGGAATCCGTAGTGAAAAAGGTGCAGTATACACAGAAATTTCCATAAGGAGGGAAGATTTTATGAATGAAGCAGTAAAAGCAGGTGAGGTTTTTCGTTTGGCAGACTTACTCCCCTATCAGGAGGGCAAGATTGTAAACATGGACTTGATGCACAATGAGAAAATGAAGTTTGTGCTGATGTCCTTTGCCGAGGGCACCGGTCTTTCCGAGCACGCAGCTCCGGGAGAGGCTATGGTATTTGCGCTGGAAGGGGAAGCAGTAATTCAGTATGAGGGCGTGGACCATGTGATTCATGCCGGAGAAGAGTTCCATTTTGCCAAGGCAGGACGGCATGCAGTAACAGCCAAGGGGAATTTCAAAATGGCTTTGTTAATCAGTTTGGCATAAGAGAACGTTTAAAGTACATAAGAGAATTCTTTGGGAGAATAAGATGAGAAAAGCAGTAAAGGGAAATGTCAGTTGGATAGGCTATATCGACTGGGAATTACAGCATTTTCATGGGGATGATTATTCCATCATCAACGGTTCCAGCCAAAATGCCTATCTCATCGAGGAAGAAAAGACGGTTTTGATGGATACGGTTTGGACACCCCATCGTTTTGACTTTGTGGAGAATCTGAAAAAAGAAATTGATTTGAAAAAGATTGATTTCATCGTGGCAAATCATGGGGAGTGCGACCATTCCGGCTCTCTGACTACCATTTTGGAGGAGATTCCGGATGTGCCTATTTATTGTACGGCAAATGCGGTGAAAAGCATTGAGGGGCAGTATGGCAAGAGGGGCTGGAATTTCCATGTGGTTAAGACCGGGGATTCCTTGGATATCGGAAACGGAAAGAAACTCATTTTCCTGGAAATGCGGATGCTCCACTGGCCGGATTCCATGGCAACTTTCTTAACCGGGGACAATATCCTCTTCTCCATGGATGCCTTTGGACAGCATTATGCGGTGGAGGAGCTTTTTAACGATAAGGCAAATCAATGCGTTCTCATGAAGGAAGCCATGAAGTACTATGCCAATATTGTGGCCCCCTTTGCTCCGATTTTACGGAAAAAGCTGGAGGAGATTACGGCTTTAAATCTTCCGATAGAGATTATTGCTCCTTCCCATGGTGCCATTTGGCGGGAAAATCCCATGCAGATTGTGGAAAAATATGCGGAATGGGCTCAGGATTATCAGGAAGATCAGGTGACGATTGCCTTTGATACCATGTGGGAGGGCACTACAAAGATTGCCTACAGCATTGCGGAGGAGATTCATCGGCAAAGTCCGGATACGGTAGTGAAGGTTTTTAACATTTCCAAGTCGGATAAAAATGAAGTGATGACGGAGATCTTTAAGTCCAAGGCCATTGCGGTAGGATCCCCCACCGTGGGAAATTCTGTCTTATCTTCTGTGGCAGGCTGGTTGGAGTTTTTAAAGCAGCTGAAGTTTAAGAAGAAAAAGGCAGCAGCTTTCGGCTGTTATGGCTGGAGCGGAGAGTCTGTGAAGGTTTTACAGGAGTCCTTAAAGGAAGCAGGCTATAATGTCATTCCTGAAAATATTCGGGCGGAATGGACGGCAAAGGAAGAGGATTTTGCGGCGATTCCGGCATTGGTAAGCGCATTGTTAAAGGCAGAATAGGAGAGGGAGAGGAAGTGACATCCTCTCCCTTGCTTTTTGCAAAAAACTTTCTATACTAGGAAGGGTGTTTTTGGCTATTGAAAATAGAGAAGAGGCCGGTACAAGTCTTGGTCATAAAAGTCGGTAATAAATTTCGTAATAGCTATAAATGCTAAAGGAAAACGAAAGAAATAAATTCTAAAAAGAAAGGCTAATTAGAAGAAAAGCATGACAGACGCAATCCTACATCGTAAATCACATCGTATTTTTACTCCGGCCCCTCTGTCCGAGGAGGAAATGGAGGCGATTCAAAATAAAATTTCTGCAATCAATCTGGAAACAGGACTTACCATAGAATTTGAAGAAGACGGCAGTAGAGCATTTCAGGATTTTCGGAAAAGCTACGGTCTTTTCAAAAATGTTCGTAGTTTGATTCTCTTAAAGGGAAATGCGGGGCTTGCCCACTTTCGGGAGAAAATCGGTTTTTATGGGGAGGAGCTGGTACTGTTTGTGGAAGAGCTTGGGATAGGAAGCTGCTGGGTTGGAGGAACCTTTGACCGGGAGAGCTTTTGTTATCCGGAGGATGAGCATATTCAGGCGGTAATCGTTCTTGGACATAGCGGAGAAGAAGGAATCGGCAGAAAGCTGATTGGCAGTTTGTTCCCTATGAAGAAAAAGCCTTGGCATGAGCGAATTTCCGGACAAGATTCCTATCCCCATTGGATTCAGGAGGGAATGGAGGCGGTAGCTTTAGCGCCCAGTGCACTAAATAAGCAAAAGCCGAAGTTCTTTTATGAGCGTGGGGAACTTCGAGCTTTCGTACCGGATAATTACGACATGGACATGGTGGATTTGGGGATTGCCAAGTATCATTTTCTAAAAGGTGTGGGAGAGGGAACTTTCCCCTTTGGAAATGGAGCGAAGTATCAAAAAGAAGAGAATTCTTGACTTTCTTAATAGCTTAGGGCACAATAGCATAACAAAGGAAAAACGGCTCCTGCTTTGCGGGAGTTTTTTCTTTGCCTAGTAGTATTAGAGTAAGAAAGTGAGATGAATCCGCATAAAACGATCATAGAGCGACTATAAAACGACTATAAAACAGTGGTATAGGAAGCAAGCTAGTGAGGGCGGATATTTTACAGTAAAGGAGCAGTAGGGATGCCATTACAAAGTATTGCATTGATTTTGTTTATTCTCATGTATGTAGTGATGATTGTAAAACAGGAGTGGAGGCTATATGCCATTTGGGTGGTGGCTCTCCTTTTTGTGGGATTGGGTATATTACAGAGAAATCCCCTCTACCTCCTATCCGTCATTAACTGGAACGTGATAATGATGATCGGCGGAACCATGGTCATTGTGTATTTCTTTATTGAATCCAAGATGCCCAATCGTCTGGCGGAGATTATTTTGGATAAATGTTCCAATGTGATGTGGGTTATCATTTTAATGTCCCTATTTGCAGGATCAGTATCCGCCTTTATCGACAATGTGGCTACGGTTTTGATGATTGCTCCGGTGGGGATTGCCATTTGTAAGAAAATCAAAATCAGCCCGGTTCCCATGCTTTTATCCATTGCGGTATCCTCCAACTTACAAGGAGCTGCAACCTTGGTAGGAGATACCACTTCCATTATGCTGGGGGGCTATGCCAAGATGAACTTCATGGAGTTTTTCTTTATGAAGGGAAAACCCGGAATGTTCTTTTCCGTAGAGTTGGGAGCCATGGCGACCGTACCGATTATGATGCTTTTGTTTAGAAAATTCCGTCAGCCGGTGGAGGCTACGGAAAAAACCGAGGTGGAAGGATATTTTCCCAGTATCGCTTTAATCGGGGTGGTGGTTTCTCTGATTGTAGCCTCCTTTATTCCCAACACGCCCGGAATTATTAACGGCTTGATTTGTTGTATTATCGCCGTCATCTGTATGGCGGTGGATTATCATGTGAAGAAAATGCCGGAGAATCTTAAGAAGTCTTTGCTTTCTGTGGATAGAGAGACTCTCTTGATTTTAATGGGGCTGTTCCTTGTGATTCAGGGCATTACCGATGTGGGTCTGATTGATCTTGCGGCCGAAGGAATCGTAAAGCTGGGAGGAAACAATCTTTTCCTCTTGTACAGCATTATTGTTTGGGGCTCTGTAATCTTTTCTGCCTTTATTGACAATATTCCCTATGTGGCAACCATGCTTCCCATCATTACCGGCATTTGCCAGCTCTTACAGATTGAACCCTATCTTCTGTATTTTGGACTTTTAACCGGCGCAACTTTGGGCGGAAATATCACCCCCATCGGAGCCAGTGCCAATATCACCGCAGTAGGAATGCTAAAGCAGGAGGGCTACAAGGTGGGCTTTGGCGAATTTATGAAAATCGGAATTCCCTTTACCCTGGCTGCGGCAGGAACCGGCTATCTCTTCGTTTGGTTTATATGGAGATAAAAAGCTGGGATTATTCAAAATACAATAGGCGTTTTTTAATGCAGTATAGGTCTAAAAAAGGGGCAATCTGAGCCCGGTACTTGTGAAATCCGGCGAAGTGAAGAACTATAAAAATCAATAAGTGAAGCGAATAACGCAGTATGGGTCTATAATTGGGGCAATCTGAGCCCGTCAGTACTTACTGAAAGCGAGCAAAGCGAAGCTTGAAGTTAGTACTGTTACGAAGGCGAGGTTAGCGGGAGCGTGCCCCGATTGTAGACCCATACTGCATTAGAGCGCATCTTTAATAAATACAGTCCTTCAATACACAGGATTGAGCTAGCGAGAGCTCGCCCCAATTTTAGACCTATACTGCATTATTTTTTTATTATGAAGAATTCCTGCTTTTTATCTCAGGTATTTCTTCACTTCTGCCTTCATCTCCGTCCATTTCTTTTCCATATCTTTTACCAGGGCAATCTGGGTTCTGGCACGATCCAGGTTATGTCCCGGTCTTTTTACATGGAAATAGCTGTCTCCCTGCAAATAATCGGTGAGGAAGCGCATTCCGCATTCTAAAGTCATGATTTTTGCGCCTTCCGGTAGGGAAAGAATCTCTTTCTCCCAAAGGGAGCCTTCGCAGGCCTCTAAAAAGCCCTTGGTATAGAGGGAAAAGAGGGGAAGAGACAGAGAGATTTTGCTTAAATCCTCTTCATCCTCCGCCCCGGTGTTGGCACCAAAGCGGATGGCATCTCCAAAATCAAAGATGGAAAGTCCCGGCATGACGGTATCCAAGTCAATGATGCAAAGAGCCTTTTCCGTATTGGCATCAAAGAGCACATTGTTTAACTTGGTGTCGTTGTGGCTTACCCGTAGCGGCAATTCTCCCTTTTTCAAAAGCTCCAAAGCATAGGACAAGTCTTTCTCATGGGAGAGGAAAAACTGAATTTCCTCTTCACAATCTTTTTTTCTATCGAATTTATCCTCCTCCACAGCCTTCAGAAAATGCTGAAAACGCTGCGGGCTGTCATGGAAGTGGGGGATGGTCTCATGTAATTTTTCTGCGGGAAAGTCTGAAAGCAGCTTTTGAAAATGCCCAAAGGCATAGGCGCTTTCATAAAAGTGCTCCGGTTTTTCCACAAGGTCAAAGGCCTTACAGTCGGTAATATAGAGATACATTCGGAAAAAATTCTTCTTCTCGTCTTCGTAATAAAGATTTCCGTCCTTAGTTTTGATAATCTGCAAGCTTTCCCGTTCCGGATTTCCGCCCTGTTTCTTGATTTCTTCCGTCATAAAGCGGCAGACCAGGTCTACATTTTCCATCAGTTCCCTGGGCTTTGTGAAGATTTCACTGTTGATTCGTTGCAGAATATAGTTTCTGCCGGCTTCCACCAAAAAGGTATCATTGATATGCCCCGAACCATAGGGAGTACAGGATTTTATCTCTCCCTCCAAAGCAAATCGGGAAAGGGCATTTTGCAATTCTTCGTTCGTTAATTTGTTTTTCATAGGAATTCCTTTTCAAAAAATGGCATGAGGAAAAAACTGCAGCTTTGCACTGCAAGGATTTACGCTTTTTATCCCTTTACACCGCCTCCGGTTACTCCGGCAATAATTCGCTCGGAAAGGAAGAGGTAGAGTACAAAGGTGGGTAAGAAGACAATGATGACAGAGGCAAACATCCCTGCCCAGTCTCCGGTATATTTCATGGAGTTAATCATGGAGTAGAGTCCAACCGCCACAGAACGCACCTGGTCGGAGTTTCCGAAGATTAAGGAGATAAAGTACTCGTTCCAAACATTGATAAAGTTGAAAATGCTGACAGTGATAATGCCCGGTTGTGCCATAGGCAGCATAATCTGCCAAAAGCATTTTCCGGGAGGACAACCGTCAATGGCGGCAGCCTCTTCAAAGGCTCTGGAAATATTGGCAAAAAATCCCATCAGGAAAATCGTGGTGTAAGGTACATTGATGCCTACATAGAGGAAAATCAGGGTAAGCTTGTTGGGAATTACATGATTCAAAATGTCCAGTCCTGCCACCATGGCAAAGAGGGGCAGAACAATCATGACCACCGGTACACCCATGGAAGCCACAAAGGCATTTTGCATGAGCTGATTTCCCCTAAAGGAAAATCGAGAAAGAGCATAGGCTGCCGGGGCACAGACTACAACCAAAAGAAAAACGGAGCTCAGAGAATAAAAGAGAGAGTTAAAAAAGATGGTGGATACATCGGAATTGACCCAGGCCTTTTCATAATTCTCCCAGTGAAAACCGGAGGAAAGCAACTTATTGGCAAAGATCTCCTTGGTGGTGGAAAAGCTGGCCAAAACCACCCAACCCAGCAAAATCACGGTGAAGAAAATCCAAATCAAAAGCAGTAGATAAGCAGGGGCTAAACGCAACTCCTTCTGCCACCGTATGGGTTCTCTATAAGTTTTTTCTTTGGAAAAGAATGACATATTGTTTCTCCTTCTTGTTTATGTTCCAATTCTATCTTTACACAGACTAGCTTTATGGACTTTTGAAAAAATGATTTAGCCATCCTGGATTTAGGAGTAAGATTTTTTATAACGGAAAATACTTTGGAATCTTAGCGATAGTATTTTCAGCAAATCTAGAACTCCAAATCCTTGTCCCGGAAAAGACGGTTACAAAGCTGGAAGATTAGGACTACGCAAAGGCTTAAGCAAACCCCTACCGCGGCTCCAATTCCCGCATTTCGCTCCGTAACACTGTTTCCCGCTCCGAAAATCTGCATATACATATAGACCATAGGAGTAATGGTCTGGGTATCCGCCGTTACCGTGGAGAAAAGCTGGGACCAGACGAAGAAGCCTACGCTGCTGACAGACCACATGGTGATATTGGTATGGAACATTCCCTTTAAAAGAGGAAGGGTAATGTGTCGGAATTGCTGGAGTCTATTGGCGCCGTCTAAGGTGGCAGCTTCAAAGTAGTCTCCACTGATTCTTTCGATACCGCTGGCAAAAATCAACATATGATAGCCCACCATACCGAAGCAATAGGCAATCAAAAGAGCCATAAACTTATGGTCATTGCTGAGCCATTGAATCTTGGCCAGCTTGTCCAGATGAACCATGGTGAAAAAGCTCTTCAATAAGCCGAATTTCGGGCTGTAAACATACTGGAGCCACATGGTGGCTAAGGCTACTGCAGAAACAATATTGGGAAGATAAATCATGGCACGGAAAAAGCTTTTGCCACGAATGCCGGAGGTTATAATTACGGCAAAAAGAAGGGAAAGGCTGAGCACCAGGATTCCCCCTAAAGCCCAAATCCGGAAGAGATTTCCCATAGAAATCCGGAAAAGGGTGGTGCTTAATAGCTTTTGATAGTTTTCCAATCCCACAAATTGCCATTTTGAAAAGGTATCCGTTACCCCGTCGATCTTAAAGAAACTCATACACAAGGTTCTCAGGATGGGATAAAGAAACACCAAAAGAAAGAGAATTGCCGCAGGACTGACAAAGGCAAATAGTATAGCAGAATTCTTTTTCACTGTAGCCTCCTAAAAAATTGGCTGTGAAAAAAGAAGTTTTAGGGCATTTCCCTCCCCGGATTAGAGGAGGGCCCTGATTTCCTTTTTTCACAGCGTCAAATGTCATTTTACTATTTCATTACTTCTGTAAATTCTTTACAAACTCTTCAGCAGTGATGCTGCCACCGCAAAGCTTTGTGAAGTTCTCCTTTAAGATCGGAGTCATATCCGCATTATCTTCTGCGGAAGCTGCCCATGGATAACGAGTCTTTAAGCTCTCCATAACAGGCTTTACAGAGGATAAAATCTCAGGCCATTCCTTATTGTCGCTGTCTGCAGGAATTCCCAAAGACATCTCGGAAAGCTTCTGGTCGTACTTACCCTTGGTGAAGTAGGTGATTAACTTGAATGCATCTTCAGCATGCTTGGAATTCTTGTTGATTGCCAATACCTGTGCTCCGAAGTTTGCCGCTTCAACGCCATCTACTCCATTTTCTACTGCAGGATAGCTAAAGCATCCCCACTGGAAGTTGTCGCCGGCAATGTCTTTCACTTCGTTTGGAAGCCAAGAACCGTTTAAGTAGATTGCAGCAGTTCCTGCAGCCAATTCCTGGTTCTGCCCTGCCGGCCAAACATTGGAGGCAATGCTCTCGGAGAAATAGCCCTTCTTAGCAAAGTCTTCATAAGCCTTAGCTACTGCAAGAACAGAAGGATCATCCCATTTTCCGTCCTTCACAATCTGAGAGGCCTTCTCATAGCCGTTGATTCTGGACAGGTGGTATCCGAAGCTGCTTAAGATGTAAGCGTCATCACTGGTGATAGGCGCATAGCCCTTCTCCTTGATTAAAGCACAAGCCTTGTCCAAGTCTTCCCAGGTCTTTGGTACTTCCTTAATGCCTGCTTCATCGAAGATTGCCTTATTGTAGAAGAAAGCAAATACATTTGGCTGGTAAGGAATAGACTTTAAAGTTCCTCCGCCTACTTCTCTACAAGCCGCGATAAGGCCGGCATTTGCGGTTTTCTCGTAGTCATTTGCCTTTGCCAATTCTTCTAAATCTAAAAGATAAGCAGACCAGGTCTTGTTTACACGGTCGATATCCTCATCGAAAAGGTCAATGTTGGTTCCGGCATCAAGTGCGGGCTGTAATCCTTCACGGATTCCGGTTCTTCCCTTAAACTGAACATCTACGGCAATGCCGGTATCCTTGGTGAAAGCATCAATTGCTTCTTTCAAAGCCTGTCCCTGTGGCTCTGTAGCCTCCCACATGGACCAGTATACTAATCCGTCTCCACTCTGTGCGGAAGCATCAGCCTTTGCAGCTTCACTACCTGCATCAGCCTTGCTTTCGCCCTTTTCATCTTTTGCACTTTCCTTTGCTTGGCTGCCGCCGCATGCTGTAAGCGCAAGGGCTAAGGATGCCATTACGGCGATGGGGTACAATAATTTTCTTTTCATTTTTTCCTCCGTTTTCCGGAAAAATCCCTTGCTTACTGTAGGGGATTTCCTCTTTTTGTTCTGCTTCTTCTTATTTTTTATGAATTATATAGAAGGAACAAAAACATCTGTTATTTTCTTCTAAGTATAGGGAGAATTTCCTAAATAATCTTTATACGATTGTGTAAAGCATTTGTCCTTTTGACTGCGTGCTGTCCCGGCTTATCATGTTATGTACTTTTCTGCTTTATTTTTTGTTATTCTTTTACGTATATAGTTTACAGTTTTTCTGCCCTGTGCCACTGCATTTCTCCGGCTTCCAAATGGATTTCCTGTAGCCTTCCCTTTCCGTCATAATAGCCGGTATCTTGAGGCTCTTGACTATTGTTTAAAACTGCAAGCAGTCCCTTTTCTGGATAGGCATGCACTTCACAGTAGGGGTTTGTGGCCTGGTAGAGAGCGTATTCATTTTCCTTACCACAGCTGTATAAAAGAGCCCGTAAAAGAAGTCTGGTGTTTTTCGGAGAGTAGGGAAGTCCTGCCATATAGATGCCTCGACCCTTTCCGAAAGCATGGGAAGAAAGGTGCACAGAACCGTCGCTGTATTCCAAAATCTCTGTATCCTTGTCCGTTGCGTAAATGTTTTTCCTACTCTCCCCAAAGGAAAGTTCTTCTTTGGAAAAGTCTTCCAATAGGAAGTGAGCGGTCTTTTCCGTTTTAAAATACTTGTCTGTAGAAAGGCTGAAGCCCAGCTCCTTCTCTACACCCAGCACATCGGAAAGCTGGAAGAAGCTGCCTTGATACTGCGTAGCGCAGGGTTCTCCCACACCGATAAAGCCGCCACCCTCATAGACAAATTGCCGTAGCATGGTGCAAAGCCTTTCATTTTGCCAGATTTCTCCACCGGACCAGGAGGTACCTGCATCCCCTGCGTTCAGGATGACATCAATGTCTTTTGGGATTCCATTTTCCAAAAGATCGCTAAAGGAGAGGAACTCCACCTCCACCGCCATACCGGACAGGGCTTCTAAAATACCGAAATAGCTGTAAATCTGCTGATAATACAGGGCATGCGCCACCATGTAAGCCTGCCAGGAACGAATTTTTCCCCAGGCATTCAGGATGGCTACCTTACATTTATTGTAGGCTTTCTGCCCCTTTACTTCCTGATGAATTGCTCTAAATTCCTCCGCCACCTTTTCCATGGTATCCAAAAAGGCGGGGAACTTGTAGGCCAGGCTCAAATATCCGCCGTAACCGATGCGGTCAATGGGACTTCTGAAAATGGCCCGTCTTGCGCTAATCCAGTTTTCTATGGCTTCCTTTTCGGGATGCATACCGGGAGAGAAGCTGTCCGGGAAGAAGTAGGGAAGGAAACGCCCTTCGGTATAACGGACTCCGGGAATGTCGGAAATCAGACGAAGAGTAGCCCCTCCTCCCACGCTTCCCACCACGCTGTCTAAGCCGATGGAGGGAAAATATTTTCCGTAGGGCTCTGTACCGATCCAGTTATCTCCCAGGAACATCATGGCTTCTCTGCCTTCCTTATGGCAAAGCTCCACCAGCTCCTTGGCTTCCTTGGCCACAAAGCGTTGAATAAAATCCATGTAATCCAGATAAGCCTTGCTGGGAATACGGAAGGTACTGTTGAAATATCCCTCGTCCACCAAATCCTCCGGCCGAAGAGCATAGCCGTATTCCTCTTCAAAGGCCTCTAAAGCATCTGTGGAAACGGTGTTTCCATAGCCAAACCAATCCACATATTTTTCCTTTTCTTCATGATTGAAAAGAAGGGTAAAATGGTAGAAAAAGGTGGTGAAGCGCACCACATCCGTATCCGGGTGTTCTGCCAACCACTGGCTGAGACAGGATTTAGCGAAGGCCTTACTGTGGGGCTTCCGAATATCAAAAGGGATGTCTCCGGGCTTATCCCCCCACTGGTTGGTAATGTGGTTATAAAGCTCTGTGGGATCCCAAAGGGCATAGGCCAAAAAGCTTAGGGTATAACGGTGGAAGGGAAGAGCATCTTCCAGAATCAGGAGATACTGATTTTCCTCTTCCTTCTTTTCTGTCTTTAGGCTCCAAAGGGAGGGCTCTACCACCTCCCCTGTACTACGGTCTATAAGCTCCCACCATTTTTTCGGATCATGGTCAAAGTCCGGACTTACCTGCTTCGGAAAGAAGCCTTCCATATAGGGGATTTCCAAGTGGGAGGAATAGGCGGTTAGAGGCTTTGACATCAGATAAAATTGCTGACACTCCTCCGGATGCTTTTCTGCAAATTCATTGTGCCCTCTGGCTACAAAATAAGTGCTGTAAATTTTTACCGGCAGGGTTTTACTTTTTGGATCCAAGTGCGTGCCGTCACTGTCTCTGATGGCATCCGCTCCTAAACGCTCCACCAGCTCCTTGGTTTCTTCAAAAAAATTCTCTTCTCCGGGAAGAGTTAATTGTCCTGTTCGTTTTCCCATAATGCTGCTCCTCTGTATAATTTCTAAATCTACTCCGTATTTTAGTGCAAAAAGCATAAAAAATGGCAATATATATTTGCATGATTAGCGATTTAATTGGTATAATCGAATAGTATAGCGATGCCGGAGGACAATAGAGGAAAACAGTTTATTAAGCTTCCATGGCGTTTTAAGTACGTTTTAAGTGCATTTTAAGTGCATATTAACTGCTGAAACTAAAACAAATGTATCGGTATTGGGGGTAAAGGCAAGTTTAGGGAGGGAAGAATGGATTACGAAAGCGTGTATTTGCAGGATTCTATAGAGATTTTGGAACTGGTATCTCTTCATTATTTTCAATACCATAAAGATTTTGCTTTTCCCGGAGAGGCTCATCCCTTTTGGGAATTTGTTTGTGTGGATTCCGGAGAAATCACCGCTATTGCGGGAGAGAAGGAGATTCCCCTGAAAAAGGGAGAAATACTCTTTCATGAACCCAATGAGTTTCATAATGTCTTAACCAACGGAAAGAGTGCGCCCAGCCTTGTGGTCATCAGTTTTTACTGTCACAGTCCGGCTCTTTGGCATTTTCGCAGAAAATGTCTTTCCGTTACGGAGCAGGAAAAGCGGATTTTATCGAAAATTATTCAAGAAGGCAGCAATGTTTTCAGCGGGAGAATGGATCAGCCCTACCAAAAGAAGCTGCTTTTCTCTCCGGAGCAAAATTTCGGTGGGCAACAGCTTATTCGGCAGTATTTGTCGGAGTTTTTGATTTCCTTATACAGACGGTATTTTTCTTTGCCCTTACCGGGGAGAAGTACGGAGTATTTTGTGGAAAAGGGAAATCGGAAACGGGAGCTTTATAACAGCGTGGTAGAGTATCTGGAAAGAAGAATTCAGGAGAAGCTTACTATAGAGGAAATCTGTCGGGATATGCTCTTGGGACGTTCTCATTTACAAAAGCTCTTTCAGGAAGTGGGAAGCATGGGAGTGATGGAACTCTTCCATAAGATGAAGATTGATACCGCAAAGCGGATGATTCGAGAGGGGCAGTTAAACTTTACCCAGATTGCAGACCAGCTGGGCTACTCCTCCATTCATTATTTTTCCCGGCAGTTTAAAAAAGAGTGTGATATGTCTCCTTCGGAGTATGCTCAGTCCATAAGGTCGTTGGCGGAAGAGGCATAAGGGGAAGATATTTATTTAAATTCCCTATAATAATAGAGAATTATAAGTTTTCAGAATTTGTCATGCTATGCATTTTCGTTTATCCTATAAAAGAAAAATTTTCTTTTTGACACGAATTTTAAGGCTTGTATAGAGGAAAGTGGATAGCGCAATGTTTGATGTTTCTTATTTTTTTTCTGTGGTTCCCAAGATTTTCCTAAAGGTTCCCGTAACCCTGGAAATCGCTTTAATCGCAACATTTTTCTCCCTGGTTTTAGGCATTTTGATTGCCATTATTTCTTATTATCAGGTTCCGATTTTAAACCCCTTATGTAAATTTTTGGTTTCCTTTATGCGGGGAACCCCCATCGTTGCCCAGCTTTATTTCTTTTATTTTGGCTTGGCGGTTTACAGTGTTCTTGTAAGAGACATGACACCGATTTCCGCAGTAGCCTTTGTGCTGAGTGTCAATGTTGGAGCATTTATGTCAGAAAGCATCCGAGGAGCCCTTATGTCTGTAGAAGAAGGACAGAAAGAAGCGGCTCTGTCTTTGGGGATGACTCACTTTCAGGTGGTATACCGCATTGTCTTGCCTCAGGCAATTCGTGTGGCTATACCACCCCTCTTTAATGACTTTATCAATCTGATCAAATCCAGTTCCCTAGCCTTTATGCTGGGGGTTCCAGATATCATGGGAGCAGCCAGAACGGAAGGCTCCCAAAGCTACCGTTATTTTGAAGTTTATGGGGCAGTGATGCTGGTGTACTGGGTTGTGATTAGTTTCTTTGATTTTTTCCGGAAAATAGTGGAGAAGCGTCTAAAGGAAGCTTACTAAAAGAGCTTTTCCTTAGGAAAATTCAAAGAAAACTTGGCTACTGCTTGGAAAAGCGAAACTTTTGTATAGGGAGGAAGAAAAATGAAGAAAAAGAATTTATGGATTGCTTTGGCCTTGGCTGCATTGGCATTAAATGCCTGCGGAGGAGCTAAGACGGCAACAACTGCGGCAGGAAGCGAAAATGCCAGTGAGAAGGCTACTGAGGCGGCTTCTGAGAAAGCCGAGGAGAAGGCGGGAGAAAGCGAGAAAGCTACAGAGAAAGCAGGCAGTGATAGTGCCAAGGTGGAAATCACAAAAGGAAGAACCGTCCATGTGGCGACCAGCGGTGGGGGAGAGCCCTACAGCTTGATTGACGATAAGGGCAACTGGACCGGTATTGATGCGGAAATCTGGAAGGAAATAGGAAACAGAACCGGTTGGACCATTGATGTGATGCAGGCCACCGGCTCCGGAGCAACCTTCGGACAGGTGGATGCGAAAAGAGCGGATGTGGCGGCAAACTGTTATGCGGTAAATGCTGACAGGGTGCAGAAGTATTTGGTCTCCGTACCTTACTATGGAGATGCACAGTGCGTAGTGGTAAAGGAAGACAGTGCCATTAAGACCTTCGATGATTTAAAGGATAAGAAGGTTGGAGTATTAAACGGACAGGCTGCCCAGCAGACCATTGAAAGAATGGGGCAGGAAAAGGGCTTTACTGTAACCCTGTATGAGGGAGAGAACGGTTCCGCAGGATATCAGGATGTTCTTTTGGGAAGACTGGATGCCTTTGCTTCCACAGACTCCGCAGTCTATAAGTGGGAAAATGCCAGCAACAATAAGCTTCGTTTCTTGGATGAGCGACTTTATGCCAACGACGTTGCTTACTACTTTGCAAAAACTGATGAAGGTAAGGCTTTAAGAAATGAGGTAAATGTGGTTCTTTCCGACATGCTGGAGGACGGAACTGTAGCAAAGATTGTAGAGAAATATATGTATTCCGATATGACCAAGAACATTATTCCTTACAGTGAGCTTGGCTTTACCGTGGAATAAGAAATAAGCGGAAGAGTATAAGAAGAGTATTCATACAGCAGTACATATTGAAGTATGTAAAGAAGTATGCAAAGAAGTATGCAAAGAATTATGTAAAGAAGCATACAAAGAAGTATGTAAAGGATTATGCATAGAAGTAGGGAGGACAATCCGTGGCAAAAGAAGTGCTCATAGAAATTGAACATTTGTCCAAAAGCTTTCCGGGAGGAACAGAGGTTTTAAAGGATATTTCCTTGGAGATTCATAAAGGAGATATTGTAGCCATCATTGGTCCCTCCGGAACGGGAAAGTCCACCCTGCTTCGTTGTTTAAATTATCTTACGGTACCCAGCGAAGGAAAGATTCGCATCGGGGAATGTACAGTGGATGCAAAGTCCCACACAAAGGAAGAAGTTTATGCTTTACGGCGGAAATCCTCCATGGTTTTTCAGCAGTTCAACCTGTTTAAAAACAAAACTGCTTTGGAAAATGTTATGGAAGCCTTAACGAAGGTGCAAAAGATGCCCAAAGCGGAGGCGGAAGAAATTTCCAAGCATTTATTAGAGCAAGTAGGGATGGGGGATAGAATGGACTTCTATCCGTCCAAGCTGTCCGGAGGACAGCAGCAAAGAGTGGGCATTGCCAGAGCATTGGCGGTAAACCCCGAGGTGATTTTATTCGATGAACCCACCTCGGCTCTGGATCCGGAGTGGGTAAAGGAAGTCTTGGCTACCATACAAGAGGTAGCGAAAGAGGGGCGCACCATGCTTATCGTCACCCATGAAATTTCCTTTGCCAGACAGGTGGCAAACCGAATTTTGTTTATGGAAGAAGGGAAGATTCAGGTGGATGCCCCACCGGAGGGGTTTTTCTCCGATACCAAACAGGAAAGGTTACAACAGTTTCTCTCTTTTGTCAGGAGGGAAGAGGAGCTGTAGCACAATATATTCTACTTGCGTCTATTTTGGAAAGGAGACAAACATGCAACTTGTACAGGATTTGCCGGAGATTTTTGAGAGCTTTGCGGAGCAGAGAAAGAAGTCCTTCCTGATGGTGAAGGAATGGAAGGACCAGGGGAAGCCCATTGTAGGATCTTATTGTACATATTTTCCGAAGGAAATTGCTATGGCGGCAGGAGCGGCCAGTGTTTCTCTTTGTTCAACTTCCGATGAAACCATTGCAGAGGCGGAAAAGGATCTACCCAAGAATCTCTGCCCTTTGATTAAGTCAAGCTATGGTTTTGCAAAAACCGACAAGTGCCCCTTTTTCTATTTTTCCGATGTGGTTGTGGGAGAAAGCACCTGTGACGGAAAGAAGAAGATGTACGAACTGATGAGTGAGTTTAAGGACGTTTTCTTCCTGCGGCTGCCCCATGAGCAGACAGAGGCGGCAGTTCAGCTCTATAGAAATGAAATCATTCGCTTAAAGGACTATCTTTCCGAGAAATTCCAGGTAGAGATTACCGACGAGATGGTTAGAGAAGCCACTAGAATCAACAATAGAGCCAATCAGGCATTAAAGGATTTCTACGGACTCATGAAGCACGATCCTACACCGATTTCCGGATATGATGTTTTTAAGGTACTCTACGGCTCTACCTTTAAGTTTGATAGAGCGGCATTGGCGGAGGAGGTCATTGCCTTAAAGCAGAAGACAGAAGAGGAATATAAGGCAGGAAAGCATTTTGAGAAGCGCCCCCGTATACTGATTACAGGCTGCCCTATCGGAGGAGCTACCGAGAAGGTCATTCGTGCGGTAGAGGAAAATGGCGGTGTGGTAGTAGGATATGAAAACTGTACAGGAGAAAAGGCTATCGGTATTCAGGTGGATGAAAATGCTGAAGATATCTACGAGGCAATTTCCAGAAGATATCTGGCTATCGGCTGCTCTGTAATGACACCGAATAATAACCGTTTCCAGACTTTGGGAGAGATGATCAGTGAGTATCATGCGGATGGTGTTTTGGATATGACCTTGCAGGCCTGCCATACCTATGCTATTGAAACCAACAAGATTCGCCGCTTTGTAAATGAAGAAAAGGGCATTCCTTATCTTAACGTAGAGACTGACTACTCTCAGTCCGATGTGGGACAGTTAAATACCCGTGTGGCAGCATTTATCGAGATGCTGTAATTCCTTTTTAGTCTTTTTGTAGGGAAGGGAAGATGGAGAGAAAATATTTAGGAATTGATATAGGCTCCACAGCGGGAAAGGCGGTGGTTTTAGACGGAAAAGGCGAGATTCTTCAAGCCTTTTCCGTACCTACCGGCTGGAGTAGCTTTGAGGCTCTAAAGTCCATTGGGGAAAGATTGGAAGAACCCATGGATGAAGAACATTATGCCTGCATTGCCACGGGTTACGGTAGAAACGCGGTGGCCTTTGCGGGAAAAACCATGACGGAAATCACCTGCCATGCCAAGGGAGCCATGGCTCTTTTTGGGAATGAAGCCATGAATGTGATCGATGTGGGCGGTCAGGATACCAAGGTCATTACCTGTAAGGGGAGAACCGTGGAAGAATTTTTTATGAACGACAAATGCTCTGCAGGAACCGGGAAGTTTTTGGAGGTTATGGCAAACCGCTTAAACATTTCCATGGAGGACTTAAACTCTCTTGCCAAGAAGCATACCGAAGAGGTAAAAATCAGCTCCATGTGTACGGTTTTTGCGGAATCAGAGGTGATTTCCTTGGTAGGACAGGGGATTGAACGAGCCAATATTGCTTACGGCATCCTGCAATCCGTTGCAGGAAAGGTGGTGCAAATGTTGGGAAGGCTCAGAGATCAAAGCCCGGAGGTCTATCTTACTGGAGGGCTTTGTGAAGCGGCCTATTTTCAGGAGATTTTATCGGAGAAAATCGGCAAGCCCATTCATTCCCATAAAAATGCCCGCTATGCCGGAGCCTTGGGCGCTGCGGTGCTGGCAAAGGAGCAGGTAGAAAAGGGTAGAATGTAGGAGGCTTTGGAGCTATTAAGCTTCCAAAGCCTTCAAGGCCTCATCCATATCCAAAAACTTTCTTCCGTCCGGAAGAATCATGCAAGGAATGCCCAGTCTGCCATTTTCAGGATAATCAGACTGAAGGGCCTGCTTCCGAATCTCCGCATAGCAGTCCTCCTGCTCCCGTAACATCAGATAATATTTCAGAGAGTGAAAATCCTCAAAAATATTTACAAAATCCACCTCTACATTTCTTTTCTTCATTTTTTCCAGAATTTCTACGCATCCCGGACATATATGACTACCAACGATTTGAACCTTCATATTTCCTCCTTTTTAGTGAATTTCTTTTCCCTTATCACTATACGAAAATATAGCACGGAGTCAAGCGGAAATCCCATTTGACAGGGGGAGGCTTTTTGCTATATAGTTCCCTTTGCAAGTGCATAGTATAGAGATGAGGCGTTCCCTTTTCTAATGCATAGTGTAGAGCCAAGACAGCCCCTTTAGGCGTGCAGGTCTTACAGCATTGAATCCCCTCTTGGGAAAAATTCCATTACAAGGAGTAAAGGATGTTTGAAAATTTAGAAGAAGTAAAAAAGCATTACGAAGAAATTATGCATAACCTGACGATTCCGGAGGTGGTTTCCGACATTAGTCAGTATAAAAAGTTGATTTTGGAGCAGACCAGCCTGGAGCCGATTTATAAGGCGTATCTGGCTTTCCGAAAGGCGGAGCAAAGTGAAGAGGAGGCTCTTTCCCTTTTGGACAATGAAAAGGATAAGGAAATTCTGGAGATGGCCAAGGAAGAATTGCAGCAGGCCAAGGAAGACCAGGAGAGACTTACCAAGGAGATTCAGCTTCTCCTCTTACCTAAGGATGAAAATGATGATAAGAACATCGTAATGGAAATTCGTGGCGGTGCAGGGGGAGAGGAAGCGGCTTTATTTGCCGGATCGCTTTATAGAATGTACACCAGCTATGCGGAAAAAAGAGGCTGGAAGACAGAGCTTGTTTCCTTTAATGAAACCGGCCTTGGGGGTTTAAAGGAAGTAGTCTTTATTGTAGACGGTCACGGTGCTTACTCCCGTTTAAAATATGAGTCCGGGGTACACAGAGTACAGCGTGTTCCGGAGACGGAAAGTGGCGGAAGAATTCATACCTCCACTGCAACTGTGGCGGTTATGCCGGAGGTAGAGGATGTGCAGGTAGAAATCAATCCTGCGGATGTGCGTATGGAGGTTTTCCGTTCCTCCGGAGCAGGTGGACAGCATATCAACAAGACTTCTTCTGCGGTTCGACTGATTCATGAGCCTACAGGTCTTGTGGCAGAGTGTCAGGAAGAGCGTTCTCAGGTGCAAAACCGAGAGAAGGCTATGAGACTTTTGAGAGCAAGACTTTATGAAATCGAGCTGGAAAAGCAGCAGTCGGAAAATGCGGCGGAAAAGCGTTCTCAGCTGGGAACAGGAGACCGTTCCGAGAAGATTCGTACTTATAACTTCCCTCAGGGAAGAGTGACAGATCATAGAATTAAGCTTACTCTTTACAACATTGATGCAGTACTTTCCGGGGATCTGGATCTTTTAATCGATCCTTTGATTACCGAGGATCAGGCAGAGAAACTGGCTCGTTTGGAAGAGAAGAATTAAGGAAAATGCCTCCTTTTCTTAATGGGGAAAAGGGGGGATT
Source organism: uncultured Oribacterium sp. (assembly GCF_902481605.1). NCBI lineage: Bacteria > Bacillati > Bacillota > Clostridia > Lachnospirales > Lachnospiraceae > Oribacterium > uncultured Oribacterium sp. Next base: position 108,068 of record NZ_CABSXI010000001.1, read on the forward strand.
TTTGTATAATAAAATGGTTTCCATATAGAGTGTTAAGGAAATTTTCAAGTCTTTCCCACGGTGTTATAAGAAGAAAGAAAAGGATTAAGATGCAAAACAAAAGGGGCATAGGACTTGGAATAGTGAATTTATCGATAAAAGTTTAGAAGGGGTAAGGAATGGAAGAACAAAGAGAAAGACAGAGCAGAAAAAGGGGGAAGAGTGAGGGAAAGAGCCTGCTTCCTTTTTTTCTGATCTTTTTTTGCTTCATTTTGCTTTTTGCCGGAGCAGGGCTTTTTTACTATGTGAAGAAATATATGCCTACCAAAGCCAGAGCGGATTTTAACAGCTATTTTTCCGTATCCGGAGACAATGTGGAGCTGTATTTAAACCATGAAAAGCAGGTGGAAGATTCTGTACTGACTCTGGGAAGAATGCAGGACGGAGAGGTGTATCTTCCCTATGGCTTTGTGGTGAAGCAATTAAATATTCGTTTTTACTATGACGATGATGAGAAAACCCTTCGCTATGCTTTGCCGGATTCTGTGGAAATCTATCAGCCGGGAGAAAAGGGAAAGGAGGGAAAGCTTCCCTATTTTGTGGATGGGAAAAACATTTTCCTCAGCCTCTCACTGATTCAGTCCCATACCGCTTTGGAAGTGGAGAACTTTACGGATACGGAGCATAAGAGAGTCTTCCTCTACAATGCTTTTGGTAAGGAAAAGCAGGCTACTTTAACGGCTAAAGAGGCGGTTCGCGTACAGGGAGGTGTAAAGAGCCCTATCCTTACGGATATGGAAAAGGGAGATAAGGTTCTTGTTTTGGAGAAAATGGAGAAGTGGTCCAAGGTGGAAACCAAGGACGGCTTTATCGGTTATCTTCGAAACAGTCGTTTAGGGGATGAGGTGGAGATTGAAAAGAGCTCCGACTTCCGGGCTCCGGTTTATTCTCATAAAAGTATGGGAGAAGGAGTCCATCCGACTTTGGCCTTCCACCAGATTACTACCCGGGAAGCCAATAATACTTTGGATACTTTGCTTCCCAATGCAGCTGAGGCAAATATTGTGGCACCTACCTGGTATGTGCTTTCCGACAATGCCGGGAACTTTATTTCTTATAGTGATGCCAACTATGTAGCCAAGGCTCATGCAGCAGGAAAGAAGGTATTTGCCACCCTGAATAACTTTGATGCGGGAAAGGTGGATGCCAAGGCACTTTTTTCTGCGGCAAAGCATCGAAGTGCTTTAATTGAAAATCTGGTCAAGGATTTAAAGGAAAAGCAGGTTGACGGTATCAATGTGGACATTGAGCTTTTACCGGAAAGCGCAGCCAGAGATTATCTGGAATTCATGCGGGAGCTGTCCATTGCCTGCCGTACCGAGGAGCTCTTTTTGAGCGTGGATTGCTATGTTCCCTATTCTTATAATGCTTACTACAATATCAAGGAGCTGGGAGAAATTTGCGACTATGTAGTCATTATGTGCTATGACGAGCATTATGCGGGATCCGAGGAAGCAGGCTCCGTGTCCTCTTTAAGCTATGTGGAGAGGGGAATTGACGAAAGTGCTGCGAAGATGGATAAGAACAGGGTGATTATCGCCCTTCCTTTCTATACCAGAGTGTGGATTACCGATACAAACGGAAAGCTCCGTTCCGAGGCTCTTTCCATCACAAAGGCCAAGGAATGGATTACAGAGAAAAATGTTCCTTTAGAGTGGAAAGAGGATATTGGTCAATACTACGGTGTGATTCAGGATGGAAATGAGAAAAAGGAAATCTGGATGGAGGATGAAAAGTCCATGGAAGCAAAGATGAGCCTGCTTCGGGAAAAGGGCATTCAAGGTGTTGCGGCTTGGAAGCTGGGACAGGAGCCTCAGGGCTTTTGGTCTATTCTGAATTTAGAAGAAAAAACATCTTAAAATAGAGGCGTCAGGATGAAGACAAAAATCTTTGGAAAAGAAGGGATTTCAGAGGCCGCTGAGATTCTAAAGGGGGGAGGCTTAGTGGCTTTCCCTACAGAAACTGTATACGGCTTAGGAGGGAACGGTTTGGATAAGGAGGCGGCAAAAAAGATTTACGCCGCTAAGGGTAGACCCTCCGATAATCCTTTGATTTTGCACGTTTCCTCTATAGAAGAGGTCTATCCTTTGGTGAAGGCTTTACCGGAAAAGGCAAAGAAGCTGATGGAAGCCTTTTGGCCGGGACCCTTGACACTGGTACTGCCAAAGTCCGACATTGTGCCAAAGGAAAGCACCGGAGGACTGGAAACGGTGGCTCTCCGTTCTCCGGAAAATGCCTTAACCCTCGACCTGATTCGCGCCTGCGGCTTTCCCATTGCAGGACCTTCCGCAAATCTGTCCGGACGCCCCAGCCCCACAGAGGCCTCTCATGTATTTGAAGATTTGGGAGGGAGAATTGAGGGGATTTTAGAGGATGGAGCAGTAGGCATCGGGGTGGAATCCACCATTGTGGATTTAAGTGAAAACTGTCCCACCCTGCTTCGTCCGGGAGCTATCACTCCGGAAGATTTGGAAGAGCTTTTAGGGGAGAAGGTGGCCATTGACCCGACTTTATTGGGAAAGAGCATGGCAGAGGGCTTTACCCCAAAGGCTCCCGGCATGAAGTACCGGCATTATGCACCTAAGGCGGAGATGATACTCTTTAAGAAAAAGGAAGAAGAGGAAAATGACTTAAAGGCAGGACAAGAGGACATAGCAAAATCTATCCTTTCCTACGGGGGGGAGGAACTTTCTGATTGCCCGGAGCAAGAGGTGAAAAAGTCTGTAGCAAAAGCCATCCTTTCCTATGGGGAGAAGGAACTCTCGGTATCTCCGGAGAAAAGGATCTGGATTCTTTGCGGAGAGGATACTGCGTCCCTATATGAGGGGGATGGTCGTTTTACAGTGCAAATTTTAGGTAGGCGAGAGGAACCCCTATCCATGACCCATAATTTGTTTCGACTGCTTCGTAAGGCGGATGAAGAGGGAGTGGAATTGATTTTGGGAGAGTGCTATTCCGAAGAAGGAGTAGGATTTGCCTTAATGAATCGCTTAAAGAAGGCAGCAGGACAAAGGATTTTGTATGTCTAAGGGATAAAGGAAGGTACTTGCTTTCAGTAAGTACTGACGGGCTCAGATTACCCCCATTTCAGATCTATGATGCATGAAAGCTAGGGTTGTTTTTGCTTCATAATCTCTTTCTTTATAATCTCTTTCTTTATTAAATTTCATAGACATCGAAAACCCATAAAATTATAATTTTGAAAAAAATGAAAAATAATTTAAAGCTTTAGCAGGATTGCAAAAAACTTTTATGCTCTAAAGTGTAGAAATCCCATACTCTTGGGTGTATCCTAAAGCTAGAAAGATAGCCTTTTCGGTATAAAAATATTCTCCGGCAATAAGGCTTGGAGAATTATAGAGTGTGGGACGGCGACCTACAGAGAGGGGTGGCTATGAAAGTACTGAAGGAGGACAGAAATATTCACTTGAAGGAACAGATGTTGTTCTCGGAAATATTGGAAGGTTTGAAAGAAATCGAAAAAATTGAACAGGGTGACAAGAAAGAAGGGGCAGCAGAGCGATTTTGCAGCCTCTTTTCTGCACTAGAGGAGGAACTTCATTTCGCAGAGGAAGAAGTTCTGGAGGAGAGGAATCCTGCTTTTGATGAAAGCATTTTACCGAAGGCAGGGGAGCTTCTGGCGGAGGGAGAAAGCCTTTGTTTGCTGGGAATTGCAGAGGAAGATAGGGAAGGCTATATGGAGGTGGAATATGATGCTTCCTTCTTTAAGGCGGCCTTTTCCGATCAAAGATTTTTAAAGAATCTTTGGAACAGCTTCCACTATAGGAATAGAGCCTATTACAGTATATTTTCTTTTAATGGACTATTCTTAGGCTATTGTGGAATCCGAAATCTACAGGCAAGCCCTTGGGAATTGTGCATTTCCTTGAAAAAACAATATCAAGGACGGGGAATCGGTACAGAAAGCTTAAGACTTTTGATGAAGGCCTTAAAGCGCCGTACCGGAGAGTCTGTCTATAGAGGACGGGTGGATGCGGACAATGAAGCTTCTATCGGTATGATGCGGAAGTTAGGGGCAAAGCCCAATGGAATCAGTGAGAGCTTTCTTCACGGAGAGCGATTAATGCATTATCAAAGGCAAAGTAAGTATTTGATTGATGAACGTTTGCAGGAGCTTGCAGAGGAATTCGCTGTACCGGCGGAGGAGCTTTTAGGGCATCTTTTGGAGTTTAGGATTGAAGCATGATCTTTTTGACAGGTTTAATGCATAGTGTTGGAGTTTCGTTTAGGATGAAAAAAGGAATTAAGTTTCATAGTATTTATTATCGCTACTATTTGTTTATCGTTGTGATCCTTCCTCTTCTTTTCCTTTGGACTATTACCGAGAAGAGTGGTGAGAAACTGGAGCTTTTTCAAGGGATGGTTAGTATTGGTCAGGAGGAGATAAACTATATCCTTTCGGGAATCAGTCTCTTTCTCATTTTATTATTTTCTTTTATAGGCTGGAAATGTAGCATTGGTGAGGAGGGGATTTACCTTTGTAAAATAGATTTACTTGTGCCCTGGACGGAAATTACTGCTGTAAGCCATGTATGGATTAATGAAGCCCATTATGTAAGAAAAAAGTTTTTGTTTTATAATCGAAAAACACTGGTAGTTTATAGGAAAGATTATAAGCCGATTTGTATTTACAACATTTCTTTACTTGGCCTATATGCAGTAAAATTTTATCATCCCGAAATACGGACGAATCTAATGACTGCTAGTTTGGCCACAACATTTAATTTGATTCTGAATTCTACTTTACTTTATGGAGTTGTAACGAAATCTTACCAATTCGAAAACACTGTGATTTGGACAATTCTGTATTTCATTAAGGCTTTTATACTTCCTGTGCTAATGCTTGCAGGCCAAAATAAGAAATATGGGAATGCTTTGAAGCATGCTACAATTTATTCTATAAATGCATCCGATGCGATTCATGTATAGGACAAGGAAATGTAAAATAGAAGTACTCATGCAGTACGCAAATCCCCCAGGAACGGCAACTTCTGAGGGATTTTATAATATTCTCCAAAAATAAACTCCCCTATAGCCTCTCCCTTGGCAATATGGTAAAATAATCTGACAGTACTATAGTAAAAGGAGGTTCAATTATGGAACAGGAAAGCAGAATTGCGGTAATGGCCATTATCGTGGAAAACCGTGAGTCCGTTGATGCATTGAATCAGCTGCTTCATGAGTATGGAGATTATATCGTAGGAAGAATGGGACTGCCCTATGAGAAGAAGGGAGTAAACATTGTATCCATCGCTCTGGATGCCCCCAACGACACGATTTCCGCTTTGGCGGGAAAGATTGGGAACATCCCGGAAATCAGTGTAAAAACTGCCTATGCCAGCAAGTAAAGTAGCAGATTTGCTTCGTCAGCTACAAAAAACCCATCATTTGTCTTTGGAAGAATATGAGCTGATTCTTTCGAATAGGACGAAAGAGGATGAGGAGCTGGCGAAGAACCTGGCAAAGGAGTGTACCGAAGCATACTATGGCAATGGGGTGTATACCAGAGGATTAATCGAGTTCACCAACTATTGCAAGAACGGCTGTCACTACTGCGGGATTCAGAGGGAAAACCAAGAGGTGGAGCGCTATCGCCTGACAAAGGAAGAAATTTTGGATTGCTGTCGGGAAGGACATCAACTGGGATTTCGTACCTTTGTTTTACAGGGAGGGGAAGATCCCTACTTTACGGATGAGCGGATTGTAGAGATTGTAAAGGCAATCAAAGAAGAGTTTCCGGATTGCGCGGTCACCCTTTCCATTGGGGAAAAATCCAAAGAATCCTATGAAAAGTATTTTCGGGCCGGAGCAGACCGCTATCTTCTTCGGCATGAGACCGCGGATGAAGCCCATTATCAGAAGCTCCACCCAAAGGAATTATCCTTTCAAAACAGGATGCGTTGTCTTCAGGATCTAAAGGATATCGGCTTTCAGGTAGGCTGTGGTTTCATGGTAGGTTCTCCGGGGCAGAGCAGTAAAAGTTTGGCAAAGGATCTGTACTTTATACAGGAATTTAAGCCGGATATGTGCGGGATTGGCCCATTCATTCCCCAGCACAGCACCATTTTTGCAAAGGAAAAGCAGGGCAGTTTGGAGGACACTCTCTTTCTCCTATCCATGTTGCGTTTGATTCAACCGAATCTTTTGATTCCCGCCACCACAGCTCTGGGAACCATTGACAAAAGAGGAAGGGAGCTGGGAGTTTTAGCAGGGGCAAATGTCTTAATGCCCAATCTGTCTCCCACGGCAGTGCGAAAAAAATATCTTCTCTATGACAACAAAATCTGTACCGGTGATGAGGCGGCTCAGTGTCGTGCCTGCTTAAGCCGAAGAATGGAGTCTGTAGGAGCCAAGCTTCTGGTGGATAGAGGAGATGCGAAGAAAGCAAAAGAAGCAAGATATGAAAAAGCATAGAAGTACCGCTTCGTCGCAAAGATGAGAAAGTCGGTATTTGGCGAATTATGCCAAGTGTGAAACAAAAAAATCTAAGAGTCTATTAATCAGGTGAAAGCATTTATGCCTTCCAATCTGAACGGAACGTTAACACATTTTCCTAAAGAGGAATTCGAACCGGAAGAAGGGAGTATTATGAGTACAATCTATAATCCAAAATCGTCTAAAGCAGAAGAATTTATTTCCCATGAAGAAATCCTGGAAACTTTGGCATTTGCCGATGAGCATAAGAATGACCGGGCTTATATAGAGTCAATCTTGGAAAAGGCAAAGCCGGTATATGATGAGAAGGGCAGAGTCCATTGCGATGGTTTGAGCCATCGGGAGGCCTCGGTTTTATTGGCTTGCGAATTACCGGATTTAAACGAGAAAATGTTTAAACTGGCGGAGGAGATTAAGCTGGCTTTTTACGGAAATCGTATCGTGCTTTTTGCACCCTTATACCTTTCCAATTACTGTGTAAACGGTTGCGTGTACTGCCCTTATCATGCGAAGAATAAGGACATTGCCAGAAGAAAGCTCAGCCAGGAGGAGATTCGAAAAGAGGTAATTGCCCTTCAGGATATGGGGCACAAGCGTCTGGCTTTAGAGGCGGGAGAGGATCCCGTTAATAACCCCATTGAGTATATTTTGGAGAGTATTAAAACCATTTACAGTATCCATCATAAAAATGGAGATATCCGCCGTGTCAATGTAAACATTGCGGCAACCACCGTGGAAAATTATCGTAAGCTTAAGGAAGCCGGTATCGGTACCTATATCCTGTTCCAGGAAACCTATCATAAGGAAAGCTATGAACAGCTCCACCCAACCGGACCGAAGCATGACTATCGTTATCATACGGAAGCTATGGACAGAGCCATGGAGGGCGGTATTGATGACGTAGGTATCGGCGTGCTCTTCGGTTTGGACAAGTATCGCTATGAGTTTGCAGGACTTCTGATGCATGCGGAGCATTTGGAAGCAGTACACGGTGTAGGGCCCCACACCATTTCCGTGCCCAGACTGAAGAGAGCTTCCGACATTGATCCCAGCCAGTTTGACAATGGTATTGATGATGAGATTTTTGAGAAAATCATTGCCTGCATCCGGATTGCCGTGCCCTATACCGGTATGATTATCTCCACAAGAGAGTCCGAAGCCGTTAGAGGAAGAGCTTTATCCATCGGAATTTCTCAGATTTCCGGCGCATCCAGAACCTCTGTAGGAGGCTATTCCGAGGAGGAGCGTCCCCATGATACGGAGCAGTTCGATGTTTCCGACCAGAGAAGCCTGGATGAGGTGGTAAAATGGCTGATGGATCTTGGCTATCTGCCTTCCTTCTGTACTGCCTGCTATCGGGAGGGAAGAACCGGAGATCGCTTTATGGCGCTGTGTAAATCCGGACAGATTCAAAACTGTTGTCATCCCAATGCCTTAATGACCTTGGCGGAGTTCCTCACCGACTATGCCAGTGAGGGTACCAAGAAGTGCGGAGAAGACTTAATCGAGAAAGAGCTTCTTACCATCCCCAATGAAAAACGACGGAACATTGCCAAGGATCACATCAGTAATATTTACGAGTCCAATAAGAGAGACTTTTATTTCTAAAGCAATATAGAATCCAAGTTAAGCGATATAGGTCTGAATGCAGGGGAGTCTGAGAACATACCCCCAATTTCAGACCTATATTGCTTAGAAATTTATTTTGATTTTTCACAGCCCCTTTCATAGAGGATGTTTTTTTGCGCTTACGGCTATAGCTAAGGCTTTTTACTATAGGAGGAAAAGATGAGTCTACAGGACACCCCTCAGGGGGAGCGGATTCACATCGCATTTTTCGGGAGGAGAAATGCGGGAAAATCCAGTTTTTTTAATGCCATTGCCGGACAGAAGCTGTCCCTTACTTCGGAGACTTTAGGTACTACTACCGATCCGGTGCGAAAATCCATGGAAATTCTTCCTCTGGGGCCGGTGCTCCTGATTGATACCCCGGGCTTTGATGATGAGGGGGAGCTGGGAAGCATGAGGGTGGAAAGAACCAAAGAGGTACTTCGGGAAACGGATATTGCCCTCTTATTTCTTCCCGCAAAGGACTTTCTTTCCGCCAAGGACGTTCTGCCTGCAAGGAAAGAGGCGCAGGGGGAAGGCTTTTTCTTGTCAGATATAGAGGGGCAGGAGGAAGTCCTTTTCTTGCCGGAGAAGGAGGCCTCCTACCTTAGACTTTTTCAGGAAAATAAGATTCCCTCCTTCCTTTTGCTTAGTCAGTCAGATAAACTTTCTTCTGAAGAAAGACGGCAGATTGAGGACTGGATTTCTCGGAAAAAGGATACGCCATTTCAGGGGGTTTTTTTAGTGTCTTCCGAAACCAAGGAGGGGGTAGAAGCAGTAAAGAATGCCTTTGCACCCTTAGCAAGCCTTCAGGAAGAGAAAAAGCGGCTCTTTCACGGTCTGGTGGAGCCGGGAGATTTTGTGGTACTGGTGACACCCATTGATGAATCCGCTCCGAAAGGAAGACTGATTTTACCGCAACAAATGGCGATTCGAGACATTTTGGATTATAATGGAATTCCTTTGGTCTGCCAGGTGGAGGAACTTCCGAGGATTCTGGAAAATTTGGGTGAAAAAATCAAGCTGGTGGTTACGGACTCTCAGGCATTTTCCAAGGTGAATCAAACACTTCCTAAGACTATGCCATTGACCTCCTTTTCCATTCTGATGGCAAGATACAAGGGATTTCTAAGCTATGCCTTGGAGGGCTGTGCTACGCTTTCCACCTTGGAGGATGGGGACAGAGTCTATATTGCAGAGGGCTGTAGCCATCATCGGCAATGTGGGGACATTGGTACGGTAAAGCTTCCTCGAATGTTGGAAAAATATAGCGGAAAGAAGCTTCAGTTTGTATATTCGGAGGGCAAGGGATTTTTACCGGAGAAGGAACAGAAGCGGGTGAAGATAATGATTCACTGCGGGGCCTGTATGCTTAGTGAAAAAGAAGTGGAGAGTCGTTATCAGGACTTTCTTCGAAAGAAGATTCCCATTTGTAATTACGGACTGGCTATGGCGAAGATGACAGGCATTTTGGAACGCTCCATTGAGATGCTATAATAGAATGCAACGAGTAGATTAATAAAGAAATCACTAAAGAAATCACTAAAGAAGTCAATAACGAAGTCAGTAGAGAAATAAACGATAAGCTTCATATCGATAATCGATGCATTGCAGTACTTAAGAAAGAAGGAATTCCCCTATGGTTAAACTCATTCATACCGCAGATTTGCATTTGGACAGTGCATTTCGCTCCCGCTTCACAAAGGAAGAGGCGGAAAATAGGAGACAAAAGCAGCTTATGGCTTGGAAGGAGCTGCTGTCCTTTGCTGTAGAAAAAAAGGTACAGGGAATCTTGATTGCCGGTGATCTTTTTGACAGTCCGGTGGTTTCTCATGGAACAATGGACTTTTTCCTATCCACTATTTCGGAGCATCCGGAGATTTCCTTCTTCTATTTAAGAGGAAACCATGATACGGAAAATACCTTCTGCTATCAGGAAAATCTGCCGAAGAATCTCTTTCTCTTTTCGGAAAAGGGGAAGAAATACCGTTTAAACGATAGATTACTTTTGGCGGGGGTGGAATACGGCACCAAGGATATTTCCTTTGGTGAAAATGAAGGGGCTACACAGGGAGCTGGACAAGCTGCCGAACAAGGTGTAGGACAGGAAAATGCACATGGAGCGGAAGCGCTAAGTAAAAGCGAATCTGAGTCGGAGGAGGAATCCAAGTTCCTAAAGCTAAAAGAGGAGGACTGCAATATCCTCCTGCTTCACGGTGCTCTGTATCAGGGAACGCCCAAAGGAGAGGCTGTTCAGGGAGAGGAAGGCATTTTCCTGAAAAATCTTGAAAAGCTTCCCCTATCCTATATCGCCCTAGGGCACATCCATAAGGGGGGAGAAGGCAAGTTAAATAATGGCGCCCTTTGGGCTTATCCCGGTTGCCTGCAAGGAAGGGGCTTTGACGAGGAAGGGGAAAGGGGATTTCTGTATCTGAAGGTAGAGGAAGAGAAGAAGGAAATCCGGAAAGAATTTATCCCCATTAAGCAAGGGGAGTTCCGGATTTTGGAGATTGAGCTTTTGGAAGATGAGGGAACTTTGGCCTGTCTGAAAAAGATAGAAGTGGAAATGGAGAAGGCCGGCATTGCCAAAGAGGACAGCCTTCGCATTATTTTAAAGGGAAAGAAGGGATTGGAGCAGGAGAGAAATCTTCGTTACCTGCAATTACAGCTTCAGGACAGCGTATTTTTCTTGGAAATCCGGGATGAGTGCGAGCTTAGTTGGAACCGGGAAGAAGCCATGAAGGAAAAGAGCCTGAAGGGAGAATTCCTGCGGGTGTTGGCCGCTGCGGATAATCTTTCCAAGGAAGAGCAGGAAGAAATCATTGCCTTAGGAATGGGGCTTTTGCAGGGAGGAGAACTATGATTATAGAAGCATGCCACATTGCCCAATTCGGAAAATGGAAGGATGCGGATTTTTCCTTTTCTCCCGGAAAGAACAGTTTCCTTTGGGATAACGGTTATGGAAAAACCAGCTTTATCTACTTTTTTAAGCTGATGTTCTATGGGGTTTCCGGGGATAGAAAACAGGACTTGGAGGAAAATGAACGAAAGCATTACATGCCCTTCCAAGGAGCATCCTTTGGAGGACGGATCATTTTCCGTATTGGAGAGAAGCGTTATCGCTTGGAAAGAAGCTTCGGGCTAAAGAAGTCTGAGGACAGCTTCCGACTTTTTGATGAGGACAGCGGAAAGGAATCCAAGGATTATTCGGAAAATATCGGAGAAGAACTTTTTTCTTTGGACGCAGAGTCTTTCCAAAGAGTTTGCATGATTAGCCATGAGGATCTTCATTTTTCCATGAACTCCCGTATGCATGCCAAGCTTGGCAATGTGGCGGAGGATCAGGAGGATATGAAGAAGTTCCAGCAGGTGCAGACGATTCTTAAGGATGGCATCAATGCCCTGTCTCCTAACCGTCGAACCGGAAACATTTTCAAGCTAAAGATGCAGGAAGAGGAATTGTCCTCCGGACTTTACGGAAAAGAAGCTTTGGAAAATGCAGTTCTTTCTATAGAGAAGGAAGTGCTTTCCCTTACGGAAAAGGAGACCCGGCGAAAGGAAGAGGGAAAGGCCTTGGAGGCGGAGCTTAATCAAAGGATTTCGGAAAAGGATTCTTTGGGGAAGTGGATGTCCTATGCCCAGAAGAAGGAAGAATGGGAAAAGGCGGAGTATCGTTATGAAAATGCTTTAAAGTGGTACTATCAGGATCGCTTTTCCGATATTCCCGAGGAGAAGAAAGCTCTACTTTGGAAGGAGGAAATGCAGTCTCTTCAGGAGCAGATTCATTCTATAAAGAAGGAAATTGAAAAGGTATCGGAAGCCGGCGGGGAGAATGTCGATGTAGAGGCCGGAAAAGAAGAGGGAATAGTGCTGCCTCTTGAAGAAGCAAGTGTTCCCGGTGCCAGTCGTGCAAAGAAAGATACTTCGAAGAACGAGACCTTTGGGAATGTGACAAAGGAAATGGGACAGTATGGTACTTCTCCTGTAGTGCTTTTCGCTTTGGTAGGACTGGGGCTACTCTTTGTTCTTCTTTTCTTCGGAAAGCTTTTCGGTATGCCATTGGGACTTCCATCAGCCCTATTCCTATTGCTGGGGATCCTTTCCCTTAGTCTTTGCTTCTTCCTTTGGTGGAGCGGAGAACAGAAAAAGCGGACATGGAAAGAAAAGCAGGAAGAGGAAGAGGGCAGACAAAGAAAGCAACAGGCAATACGCTTTGCTTCCTTGGAAGAGCTTCTTTCCCGTTTTCATAAGCTGGAAGATATGCAGGATTTAGAAATGGAAGCAGCAGGTCGAAAAGAAGAGTTCCTCCGCTTCGTGGAAGAGGAAGGAGGAGAGCAGGCCTTTTCTTTATTGGAAGAGAAACAGAAGGAATGGGAGGAAGGCCCTTCCTTAGAGGAGAGCAGGAGAAAGCTGGAAGAGTTCCGAAAAGAGGAAGAAGAAAGAAGGGAAGAGATTCGGAAGAAACGGGCGGAAAGAGAAGCGAAGGTTCGGGATTTGGAGTTCTTGGAAGAACAGGAAAGACTTCTGGAACAGAAAAAAGAAGAACGGGAGGCCTTGGAAAAGCGCTACAATCTTTTGCAAAAGACCAAAGCTTATCTGGAAATGGCCAAGGAGCGTTTTGCCCTACAATATAAGGAGCCTATTCTGGAAGCTTTTCAGAAGTATTTTCAGAGTATCTGCACAGAGCCCTTGCAATTCCAGATGAGTGAGGACCTGGAGCTTAGCTTTGTAGACAGGGGACTAAGCCGGGAGCAGGGCTATTTAAGTGAGGGCTTGCAGGATCTTTGCCGTTTCTGTCAAAAGCTGGCCATCTTTGATGCCATGTTCCGGGAGGAAAAAGCCTTCTTATTATTGGATGATCCCTTCAGCCATTTGGATGAGAAAAACGGAGCGAGAGCAAGAGCTTTGCTGGAGGAGCTTGCCAAGAGTCGTCAGATTTTTTACTTTACCTGTAGCGAGGAACGAAAGCTTAGTGACTAAGATGGATATTCCGGGAAGTTCTCCATTATCCTTCCCCATCATCATTCCAAAAGTTCCCTCCCTATCATATTCTATGAATATAAGGAATTACCGAAATCTATTAACAAAAGCCGTTATCGAGAGATAGCGGCTTTTTTCGTGCATTTATCGGCCTTTTTCGTGCAAAAAACTTATAAAGAAAAATTATTTTGCAAAAGTAGAATATTTTTTTGATTTTTTTGCTTATATATTAAAAAAATAACGCGATATACATACATAGCAAAATAATTTAAGAAAAAAAGGAGCTATAAAAATGAAGAAGATAAGAAATAGAGGAATCAGAGAAAAGCCCCCGAAGAGGGGAGAGAAAGGCGGCAAAGCACCGCCGGCGGGAAGAGCTTAAGAGGGTAGCTGCAATACACTCTACTCTTTCGAAAATACGGTAAGAGGACCGGGGAACACCCGTGGGAGCACAGAATATACGGCAAAGAGAGTTCAGCACTATTTATGCCTGAACCGAGGGCGCTGAGAAAAAGAAGAGCCCGTGGTGAGATTCCCCCGTCCCCTTAAAACTTTATAAAAGCATAGCTCCTTTTTCTAAGGAGAAAGAGAAGAATTTCTTCTTAGTAAGAAAATAAACGAAAGCAAACGAAAGCAAAAAGAGTATGAAAAAACTGTCTGCATAGACATTTTTTATAAAGAACGCAAAGTGAGGGATAATTAATGATGAAGAAGAACATGAACAGATTAGCAACATTGGCATTAAGCGGAATGATGGTATTTTCCACCGCCGCACCGGTATTCGCATCCAGCACCAGTGTCAACAAGACTGATCCGAACTTAAATGTATATTATGGAAAGGATGAAGCTAACGTAGGTGTAAGTGCAAATGCCGCTGGAAAGTTAGAGACTTTAGGGAATTCCGTTTCCTTTGATAAGGTAATCCGTGTTGAAACGGACAACAATGAAATGGTGGACCAGCCGGATGTGGTATGGACATACGGCGTTGCAGGAGTCACAAACAACCAGAAGATTAATGTCGGCGGAGCTTCCGAATCAGCAGCATTTGAGGTAGGTAAAACAAAAATTGTAGATAAAAATAATCAGGAAATGATTGTTTTAGCCGGACAGGATTCCCAGATTGATACGGGAAACAGTGATTTAAAGGCGGAATTTAAGGCCAACAGCTTTAACCTTGCCGGCACGGAAGGAAGTACATTAAAGGATTTTAAAGACGGAGTAAAAATCACCTTTAAGCCTGCTGCCTTTGCTACTCCCGGAGTATATCGCTTCGTAGTTACAGAAAATCCTGCAACAGGAGCAAACAGCGGAGACGTGGAGGCTATGAAGGTTAACGTGGATGGTGTGGAAAAACCCTACCAGACTCAGCGTTTCCTGGATGTATATGTACGTTTGAAGGAAGGTAGTGCTACCGGTGAAAGAGAAATCTACGGCTATGTTCTCCACAGTGGAGATACTCTGCTTGCCAACAATGCAACAGGAAATAAGCATACCGGAGACAAGAACAGCGGTTTTGACGGAGATGGCAATAAAACGGGCAAGAGAGATACTCCTCAGGGATATACCCGTTATACTCCGAGAAAGCTGAAGGTGGATAAGAAGATTAGCGGAATGATCAATAAGGATAATCTCTTTCCCTTCACAGTCAACCTTTTTCATAACAAAGCAGGAGCAGTCAACTTTGACAACGCGGATTTGCAGGTTAAGGTAAAGATGCCGGGAGCAACTGCTTATACCGTTAAGAAGGCCAGTGAAATCCCCGGATTAGGCGCAAAGCTGAAGGACGGACAATCTTTGGAAATCATCGGTTTGCCAAAAACCACTACCTATAATGTAAAGGAGAACAACAATACTGCTTTAACCATTAAGTCCGATGTGCGCTTCTCCGAGGATGTGGCACATGATGTTCCGGATACTGCAGCGGTAACCACTGAAATAGTGGCACCGACACATGACTCTACAGAAAGAGGCGGAGATAAGAGCTTAGTACAGAAGGACAGTCATGTGGCTTACCACAACCACATCGATGAAATCACACCAACCGGTGTAGTACTGACTGTAGCTCCTTATGCCATGATGCTAGCAGTGGCAGGAAGCATGGGCTTCATGTTCTTTAACCGGAAGAAGGAAGAGGAATAAGTCGTCTATCCCTACTTAGGATAGAGGAGACGGGAAAAGGAAAGCCTTAGGGTTTTTCTTTTCCCCGGATTCTTCCTTATCCCTTTTTTCCCAATCCATCCCGGTCATCCCGGATAGATGCGAGATTTTCGGGAACAAAAGTATTGCATGTATCCCGGGATACAAGAGTAGAGAGGCAAATATGAACATTGCGGTGAGAGCGGCAAGGCTGGGAGATCGCATGATTACCATCTTAGCTGCCATTCTAATGATTCTACTCATGAGCTACGGGGGATTTTCCCTTTGGTACACCTATATGACCATGCAAGAAGGATTTTTAAACAATGACTTAATGTCCTTAAAACCAGTAGTAAGTGAGGATGGCAGTCTAAGCTTTGAGGAACTCTTAGCCTTAAACAAAGATACCAGAGCTTGGATTACCCTGGACGGAACCAATATCGACTACCCTATGGTACAGGGAAAGGATGATATGGAATACGTCAATAAGGATGTGGAGGGAAACTTTTCCCTATCCGGATCCATTTTTATGAGCTATCACAATGCGCCGGATTTTTCCGACCCCTATATTCTGACCTATGGACATCATATGGACAACGGCGGAATGTACGGAGATGTGATGGAGTTCATCGATAACAGTTATTTTGAAGAACATAAGACAGGAACTTTGTATTTGCCCGGAAAGGCAAGGCAGTTAGAGATCTTTGCCTGTATTGAGGGAGATGCCTATGACCCCTATATCTATAATGTTATGGATAAACAGGGGAATATGCAGGAGTTTCTGGATTACATCAAAAATAATGCACAGCAGTATAGAGATATTGGGATGAAAGACACGGATCAGGTAATCAGCTTATCCACCTGTGTATCTGCATCCACCAACGGTAGGATGATTGTCTTTGCCAGAATAAACCCATAAGGGGGTGAGGGAATTTGTTTCGAAAAAAATGTCAAAAAATCTTAGCGGGACTATGTGCCCTCCTCTTAATGGGGACGGGGAAGTCCACGGTACTGGTCTCCAGTGCCAGTGAACAGAAGAAAAATTTCGGCTTGGAGAAGCCTGCAGAAGTGCAGATTCCCTTTGCCATCTCTGTTTCAGGAGAAGAGGTTCCCCAGTCAGAGTTCCGCGTCTATATAGAAAGAGCTGTGGAAAGCCCCAATGCGCCGCTACCCACCCCCTACATTATGGATCTCCACATGGACTCCGGGGAAGAGCAGTTCAGCTTTGGAAAGATGCAGTTTTTAAGTGAGGGAGAGTATCATTATCGTGTTCGTCAGGAACAGCGAAATCATGAAGGCTTTACCTATGACACCACGGTATATTCCGTTGTGATTGAAGTACACAGTAAGAACAAGGACTACAATGGAAATGAAGTATCTCCTTATCTTTATGCCATTGTCCTTGCGGAGAAAGAAGGAGAAGAGGATAAGTCCGGTGAGCTTTTGTTTAAAAACAGCTACTATCGAGACCCCTCCACGCCGGCTCCCGGACCGAGGCCGAAAGGAGGAAATGAAAATCCTCCCGGTAATCCGCCCAAGAATCCCGGTGTTTTGGGAGTGGGCAGAGAAATCCTAAAACCCATCGAGGGAATCATCAGTCAGGTACCTTCCGTATTGGGTGTGGCCAGAAAGATTGCCACAGGAGATGACAGTGATATGGTATTCTATGGACTATCAGCCTTGCTGGCCATGGGAAGCTTCGGTTTTTGGAGCTACCAGGTGAAGAAGCGTAGTGAGGATGATGAAAATCCCGAAACAGAAGAGTAAAGAGCCTTTCCCTTTCTTGGTTTAGGAGAGAAAGAACGGGGAAGGTTAAAGAAAAACACCTTGGAAAAGAGCTTGCCGAAAGGCGTAAGGGGGCTCCTTCCAAGGTGTTTTTTTATGCTTCACAAGTATTGTCGAAAGGATTGTGGGAAATCCGCTTTCTTGCTCTATCTTTTCCTGATTTCTTGCTTTATTTCTTTCCGGCTTCTTCCTGTTCATTTAAGTTTTTGGAAACCGTCATTTCCTGATTATCGATATGCTCCTTCATCAGAGCCTTTGCACGGATAATGTCACGAATACGGATAGCTTCCAGAATCTTCTCATGTTCGTTGATAAGGGTTCCTCTTTGAGCCTCATCTTTAATATATTCTAAACGATAGCGGTACATCTGCTCCCGAAGATTGTTAATCATCTGAATCAAACGTTTATTGCCGGTGGCATTGTAAATGATGTCATGGTAGGCCTCATCCGCCTCTGCAATTTCCATTTCTGTGCCGGTGGCTACGGCCTTCTTAAAAGAATCCTCCGCCTTATGTAGGGCTGCAAGCTGCTCTTCGTCGATTCTCTGGCAGGCAAGGTCTGTAGCCAGCTCTTCCAAAGCACCCCGAACCTCCAGCACATCCTGCAAAGACTTGTGGGAAATCTTCGCTACCTCTGCCCCCCGTCTGGGAATCATCAGGACCAAACCTTCCAGCTCCAGCTTTCGGATTGCCTCACGAATAGGGGTTCTGGAAACGCCAAGTTTTTCAGCCAGTTGAATCTCCATAAGCCTTTCGCCGGGCTTCAGTTCTCCCTTTAGAATTGCCTGTCTCAGGGTGTTGAACACCAAATCCCGTAGGGGAAGATACTCGTTCATATTAATGGTAAAATCACTACTCATCTATACCTCCTTCTTCTGCCCATGGCTCTGTAAGATATACCTGCTGTGCTAAATGTCGATCCTCGCCATAGCGAAGTGCCTGATAGGCTTTTTCCGCCCGGGCTTTATGCTCCAAAGGAAAAAGAGCGAAGACCGTTGGACCGGAACCGCTCATCAAGGCTACTTCCGCTCCGTAAGACAGGAGACGCTCCTTAAGAACTTGTATTTCAGGTCGCATGGCAATACTGACTTTTTCCAAAATATTCCCCATAAGAGGAGTAATTTCCGATAGATCTCCTTTTTTCAGAAAATGCAGAAACTTTTCCACATCCGGATGCTCTTCTTTAGGAATGGCACTTACGTTCAAGGCTTCATAAACAGCCTTTGTAGACAGGGAAAATGCCGGTTTTGCCAAGAGAAGAATACAAGCCGGTAAGTTGGGAAGGGGTGTAAGAATTTCTCCGATGCCTTCTGAAAGATAGCAACCTCTGTGTAGACAGAAGGGAACGTCCGCTCCCAGCTTTACTCCTCTTTTCTCTAAATCCTTTATACTAAGTCCCAGAGCATAAACCTGATTCATCAAATGCAATACAGCGGCGGCATCCGTGGAGCCTCCGGCCATTCCTCCGGAAACCGGAATACGCTTTTCCAGTCGGAAGGATAAGCCGTCCTTTATGGAAAATTCTTCTGCCAAAAGCCTTGCGGCTTTTACCATCAGATTATCCTCGCCGGTGGGGAGAAAGTCCAAATTACTGCTTAAGCGAATGCCGGGAGTCTTCTCCCTTGTCAGAAAAATCCGGTCATGAAGCTTAACGGTCTGCATGACCATGCACACATCATGATATCCATCCGGCCTTTTTCTTTTCACATCCAGGGAAAGATTAATCTTTCCGTAAGCCTGAATTTGCTGTTCTTCCATGCTTCTTCCTTCTAAAAAATCCTGTATACAAACGCCACTTTATTGTAAAGGTTAAATTGCATTTTTGCAAGTGCAATCCTCTGTGTTACTAAAGTAGATAAAAATAAAAAACTTCTTGACAGGGTGACAAGCTGTCACTATACTGGGCTGGTAAAAATAGTGACAAGCTGTCACTGTCTACGTTCAAGTAAAAGCTGACAGCCTGCCATTGATAAGAAAGTATAAATCATCACAGAATGTATTGAGGGGGAAGATGCCTACATTAAGATTTTTGAATTTGGAAGAAGAAAAACGAAGGC
The DNA here is from genome assembly GCF_902481605.1 of uncultured Oribacterium sp. Taxonomy (NCBI): domain Bacteria; kingdom Bacillati; phylum Bacillota; class Clostridia; order Lachnospirales; family Lachnospiraceae; genus Oribacterium; species uncultured Oribacterium sp. The sequence goes on from NZ_CABSXI010000001.1 coordinate 127,128, forward strand.
GAATTTTGGAAGCGGCAAAAAAAGAATTTTCTTCCTATGATTATGACAAAGTATCCATTAATCGGATTATTCAGGAAAGTGAGATTTCCAGAGGAGCTTTTTATACCTATTTCCCGGATAAGGATGATTTGCTGGTGTATCTTTTTGAAGCGGAAGAAGATAAGGCAGTAGGGCATTTCATGGAAATCATGGCACGCAATAATGGGAATTTTTTCCAAAGTATTCAGGAGTGGGTCATCGAAATCGTGAAGATTCGAAAAAAACAAATTGTGCAGGATAGTTTTGCCATGTTCTATCGCTCCGGCTTTTTAAAGAATCTTTCTTTGGCCAGTATGAAAAGTCATATGGATAGGGGAAGACGGGATAATATAGATGTGGTATTAGAAGCAATTCCCAAGGATTATTTTCCCAAGACATTATCGGAGGAGGAAAAGGGAATTGGGATTCAAACCGCATTTTCTCTGGCGTCCTTAAGTCTTTTGCAGTCCTTTTCCATAGAAAAAAGAAAAGAGGGAATATCCGATCCGGAGGATGATAAGGAACAGGAAGCCTTTATTGAACAAATTCTTTATGTATTCCAAAAGCAGATTCAGCTCTTGGAAAAAGCGTTAGGAGGAAAAGAGTAGAGATGAAAAAAGGGGTAAAAATTGTAATCGTGTTGCTTATCCTTTTAGGAGTGGCATTTTTGGTAGGAAGGCGTTTATTAAAGCCTAAAGAGGAAGTAGAGATCACCCAGCTTCCTTTGGCCACCGGCATTTCCGTGGAAAAGGGTGACCTGTTCATTACAGAGTCTTTGGTGGGTACCATCGAGGCCAGTGAGCAGTATGCTTTGGCTTCCAAGGTTTCCGGAGAGGTTTTGGAAATCTATGCGGAAAATGGTGCAGAGCTGAAAAAAGGGGATAAGATTGCCCGTTTAGACAATCAAAAGCAGATTGATGCGGCAAAATATACTTTGGAGCAGGCAGAGGCCCAGGCGAAGGCGGCAAGCGACGCCAGAAACCGTTTGGCAAGCCTCCAAGCCTCCGGAGATATTTCCGCCCAGGATTTTGAAGCGGCGGATGCTCAGGCGAAGGCTGCGGAAGCCCAGGTAAAGGCGGCAAAGCTGAACTATGATACCCAGGTGGAGTTTGCCACCATTACCGCTCCTGCAGACGGGGTTTTGCAAAACAGCATTTTGGTGAAGGATGCCATGATTCCCCAGGGCACCCAGATAGCCAGTCTTATGGGGAAGGGAAAACAGCAGCTTGTCTTTTCCGTAACAGAGGAACTGATGAAGAACCTGTCTTTAGGCCAGGAAGTGAAGGTGGAGAAGGGACAGGAACAATATACCGGCTCCATTACCGAGATTTCCGGGGTGATGAATGCCCAGACCGGGCTTTTCACCGTGAAGGCTAATTTAGAGAATTCCTCTCTTCCTGAGGGAAGCCGGGTGAAATTAACCGTAACCAAGGATAGCAGAACCGGGGTAAATCTTCTTCCTCTATCCGTGATTTACTATGACAACGGCTCTCCCTATGTTTACCTTTTGGAAAAGGGAGAGGGGGAGAACGGAACCATCAAAAAGCAGTTCATAGAGCTTGGCCTGCAGGGAGAAGAAAAGGTGGAGATACTTTCCGGTCTTTCGGAGAAGGATTTAGTTGTCAGCTCCTGGAATAACGAGATGTATGACGGCGCAAAGGTAAGACTGAACAGCTCGGAAACAGAGGCTTCTTCTGATGAAAAGACGGCAGGAGAAACAGATAGCAGTACTGCGGCGCTTAGTTCTGTCGCTACGGAAACCGGAAAGGAGGGCTAAGGATGCTTTCCATGACGAAATTCGTCTTAAGACGACCGGTTACCACCTTTCTTGTGGTAATCACCCTTATTTTCTTTGGTTTCGTTACATTCACCACCATGAAAATGGAGCTGCTCCCCAATATGAACTTCCCCTACCTCATCGTGACCACCACCTATCCCGGAGCTTCTCCGGAGGATGTGGACGAGCTTGTCACCAAGCCTGTTGAGGAGGAGGTTTCCCTGCTTTCCGATGTAAAGCAGGTCAGATCCCAGTCCAATGAGAACTTTTCCATGGTTATTGTTCGTTACAATTACGGTACGAACATGACTAAGGCCTATGACAGTCTGAAGAAAAAGATGGACGCCATTAAATCCTCCCTGCCGGAGGACGCCAAGGATATCAGCATTATGGAAGTGGATATTAATGCCAGACCGGGAATGGTTCTCTCCATCAACAATAAAAACGAGAGTCAGCTTTATAATTATGTAGAGAATAACATTAGGCCGGAGTTTGAAAAATTATCCACCGTGGCTTCCCTTTCTCTTTCCGGAGGACAGGAAAGCTATGTAAGAGTGGAGCTTTCCCCGGAAAAACTGCAACAGTATCATTTGACCATGGAACAGGTGGTGGGAATGATGCAGGCTGCAAAGTTCACCTATCCTGCAGGAAGTACAAAGGTGGGAGATCAGGAATTATCTATCAGTACCGCTCAGGACTATTCCACCATTGAGGAATTACGAAAACTTCCTATTACTACCGGAACAGGAAATACTTTGACCCTTTCGGATTTGGCTACAGTGGGTTCCGCTCTTTCGGATAAAAGCAGTATAGGACGATATAACGGCGAAGAGACCATTACCTTAAGCTTAAATAAGCTACAGAGTAAGTCGGACATTGCCATGAGTAAGGATGTGAACACCTTAATCAAGAAATTGGAAGGGAAGAATCCCAATCTGGAAATTCATGTGATTTCCGACTCTGCGGATAGCATTAAGAGCTCCCTGTCCAGCGTATTTCAGACTATGATTATGGCTGTCGTGATTTCTATGCTGATTATCTTCCTTTTCTTTGGAGATATAAAGGCCTCCCTAATCGTAGGTTCCTCCATTCCCTTGGCGATCCTGGGAGCTGTCGTCTTTATGGGAGCCATGGGCTATAGCCTGAATATGCTGACCCTTTCCGCCCTGGTTTTGGGCGTGGGTATGATGGTAGACAACTCCATCGTAGTATTGGAGGCCTGCTTCCGTGCCATGGATGATTACGGAGAATGGCAAAGAAGTCTTACAGAAGCGGCTATCGACTCTGTAAGAGTAGTGGGAGCCTCTGTTTTCGGAGGTACTCTTACCACCTGTGTAGTATTCCTTCCCCTGGGATTTTTACAGGGAATTTCCGGACAGTACTTTAAGCCCCTTGGCTTCACCATTGTCTTCTGTATGGTGGCCTCTTTGATTTCCGCGGTTACAATTGTGCCCCTATGCTTTACCCTTTATAAGCCTAAGGAGAACAGTAAGGCGGTAGCTTACCGTGGAGTTCGGCTTTTACAGGATGTCTATAGAAACACCATCAGTAAATTTCTACGACATAAAAAAGTAGTGCTTGTAGCTACAGCCGGTATTTTAGTTATTTCTCTCTTCCTGGCGACACAGCTCAGAACAGAGCTGATGGCGGATATTGATACCGGAACCGTTGAAATCGGCATTACCCAAAAGCCCGGTCTTTCCATAGAAGAAAAGGAAAGGGTAATAAAAGAGCTGGAGGAGCTGGTGGCGAAGGATCCGGATACGGACCGTTATACCGCAACGGCGGGAGGCTCCGCTCTTTCCGCTTTGTACGGAGGAAGCACTGATCCTACGATTACGGTATATCTGAAAAAGGATCGTTCCATGAAAACCAAGGAAAAGGTAAAGGCATGGAAGAAGGCCTTGGAAAACCGGTCTCAAGAGGTTTTAAGCATAAAGTCCGTAAGTGATACCAGTATGAGCGGAGGAGATTACAGCCTCGGCAACAACTATGAAATTATTATTCAGGGATCGGATTTGGAAGAACTGCAAAGAAAGAGTAATGAACTTCTTTCTTTATTACAAAAGCAGAGCAGCCTTACCGGCATTCATTCCAGCCTGGAAAATGCAGCTCCCCTCTTGCAGGTGAAGGTAGACCCCATTAAGGCGGCGGCGGAAGGCTTAAGTCCTATTCAGATTGCCCAGTCCTTAAATACCGATCTTACCGGAAAAAAAGCAATGAAAATGACGGTGGAGGGGCAAAAGGTAGATGTGTGGGTGAATTATCCCAAGGATCAATTCGATAACTTGGAAAAAGTGAAGTCCATTCGTTTTACCACACCCACAGGAGCGCAGGTTTCCCTGGAAAGTTTGGCTACTGTAAAGTATACAGATTCTCCTGCCAGCATTGAACGAGAAGATAAAAAATATCAGGCGACGATTACGGCAAATTATACGGATAGTGCTACCAGCAATACCAAGGCAGAGATTGATGAATTGGTGAGTAAGAATTTAGGAGAAAATATTTCCGTTGTGGCCAATTCTCAAACCCAAAGCATGAATGAAGAGTTTGCGGACCTGTTCCGTGCCATAGCCATTGCGGTCTTCCTGGTCTTTGTGGTGATGGCGGCCCAGTTTGAATCCACCCGATTCAGCTTTATGGTTATGACCACTATCCCCTTCTCCTTAATTGGTTCCTTCGGACTCTTGTGGCTCTTTGATGCCACCCTGTCCATGACCTCCCTTTTGGGATTTTTGATGCTGGTGGGAACTGTAGTAAACAACGGAATCCTTTATGTGGATACGGTAAACCAGTACCGTCAGGAAATGCCTTTGGAGAAAGCTTTGACAGAGTCCGGTGCCACCCGACTTCGTCCTATTTTGATGACCACGCTGACTACGGTATTGTCTATGATTCCCATGGCTTTGGGCTTCGGGGATAATGGCGCCCTGATGCAGGGGCTGGCCTTGGTAAATGTAGGAGGCTTGGTGGCGTCCACCTTGCTGGCATTGCTTCTACTTCCGGTGTACTACATGATTATCTATGGCAGGAAAAAACATATGATAAAAGTTTAAAGCCGGCAGTGCAGCTTTGGTGCATAGCGTAAGGCGATATTTGGCAGGATAGTAGAAACTTATTTAGGAAAAAGAACACCAAAAGTTCACAGGATTGACGATTTTCGTTAAGAAATTCCGAGGAATATTATGTTATAGTAGAGAAGACTCCTTTTCTCTTAGTAGGGGCTGTAAGGATACATTATAGCTCTTATGCAGTACAGTGTACTTTACAGCCCCATGCTTAGAGAATATGAGCCTTTTTTGTAAGGAGAAGAAGATGAGAAAAAAGGGATATCCTATTAGTATAGCAATTGTTTTAGCGAGTCTGTCCTTTACCATGCCTGCCATGGCACAGAAGGTACCGGGCTTTTCCGATAATGTTTCCGTGGATCAGATGCAGACTTCCTTTGAACGGCAGCGTTCCGAGGAGGAGTGGGCAAAGCTTCGGGACAATGTGATTTCCTGGGAAGAAATCGGGGACTTGGTACACGAGTACAACCCTACCGTATCCAGTCTTTGGAGAAACTTCCGGGAAAGTGACAGCAAGGGCAGCTACAATGTTAATGTAGAGGATGCCAGAAATCAGGTGGAAGAAGCCTATGAAAAGGCATTGTCCGCAGCAGACGGAAACAGTGTGGCGGAGGCTCTGGCAGAAATGCAGTATCAGACTGACAGCAGCAATTTTTCCGCAGATACCGTGGCACAGAACGCAGACCGGGAGATTGCCAAGCTTTCCGTGGAGCAAACCGAGCAGAATACTATTGAGACCATTAAAAAGTCCTTCATTAGCAGAGAAAGCACCGGTCTTCAAAAGCAAATCGATGCCTTATCTTTAGCAGATGCGAAAAGTGCACAGGAAAGCACCGAGAGAAAGAAAGCTATCGGAAAGGCCACCCAGATTGATGTACTGACTGCTAAGGAAGCCTATGACCAGGCGAATCTGAGTCTTACGAAGAACAATTCCGCCTTTGATAAGATGACGGAGCTTTTACGGGTGAATCTGGGCTGGAAAGCTAGTGACACTCCGGAGATGCCTGTAATTCCAAGCCTTAGTGCAGAGCAGCTGGCGGCAGTGAATTTAGAGGAAGACAGTAAGACAGCTTTACAGAATAACTACAGTCTTCGGATTTCAGAAAGAAAGTTGAATCTTTCCACAGGAGATGCCAACCGACAGAATCTGACAAGAAGCATTTCCGCAGCAAAGGAAAAGATTCAATCCGATATGCTTTCCCGCTACCAAAGCTTAAAGCAGGCGGAGGAGGCAAAAAGACAGGCGGAGCTGCAGGCTTCCAACGCACAGCAGGCTTACCAAAAGGCAGAGCGTGGCTATAAGCTGGGAAGTGTAAGCCGAGTGGATTTTGAAAAGGCGAAAAATGCTTCCGATACTGCAAGCCTTCAAAAGCAGCAGGCGGATTTGAAGCTTTGTGAAGAATATTTGGATTATCAGGCCGGAAAGAATGGTTTGGCGACGGCAGAGTAAGAGAAAGGATACATTGAATCTTTTATGGAGAAGAAAAAGAATAAGATAAAATCCGCATTTGCTCTGGCTTTGAGCCTAGGGCTTCTCTGTCAAAGTTTCCCTGCTTTCGCGGAGGAGAAGCCCTGGGATGTAAATGACAACATCATTTCCTTCAGAGAAATCCCGGATCTTGTGGACCAATTCAGTACCGTGGCCAAGATGGAGCAGGATGCTTTGGCGCAAAGCACCGGCGGTATGGCTTCCGTACAGAAGGCGGTAAAGGACGAAAAGGCTGATATACTGGCGAATTTGCAGGAGAGCATTGACAGCTTAAAGGAGCAGAAGCAGGATACCACAGACCCTACGACCAAGGCTTTTTTGCAAAGCCAGATCAATCAGTTAGAAAAGGTAAAGAACAGCAAGAAGATTTTACCGGATATAGACAGCAGTCTGGCAGAGGTGAATCAAGGCCTGGTGCAGCTTTCCGAGACGGAAAAAAACATGAAGAAGGCGGAAGCCAAGACGGAAAAGGCTGTGAAGTCCGGATTTTATACCGGAAAAAAGCTCTTAAGTGACGGTATGCAAAATCTTTATTTCAGTGCCATTTCCTTGGAAAACAATAAGACGATGCTGGAAAAAAGAGTGGCCATGTTACAGGCAGGCTTAGAAAAGACGGAAAGACAGGCGCGCCTCGGACAGGCTACGGCAAATGATGTGAGCGCGGCAAAGCTTGCCTTGGACGGTGCTCAGTCGGATTTACAAAAGGCTAAGGACGGTCTGGAAAGCATGAAGAGAAATATGGGACTGAGCCTTGGTTGGAGCATGAATACCTATTCTAATATTCAGTTCGAAGCCATTCCCGACTACCCGAGAAACTATCTGGCAACAAGAGACTGGGGAAAGGACATTGATTCCGCTTTAAGTCATAACAGTGAATTGGGAAGCATTCTTCGCACAAAGGACAGCAATATCACCGGCTGGACGGAGAAGAAGCAGAGTCAGAAGGAAAAAGAACAGCAGATTCGAGTTTCCATGGAGGAGCTTAGGCGGAATATTAGCGAAGCGGAAGCGGCTTTAAATGCGGCAGAATCCGTTTCAGAGCTTTCCCGTTTACAGAAGGAAAAGGCAGAGCGGATGAACGCTCTGGGACTTTTGGGAAGGGCAGATTTCCAAGGTTTATCTTTAGAAGCCTTATCCAAGGAAAATGCAGCAGCCCAGGCAAAACTGGATTATAATCAGGCGGTCTTCCAATACGAAGAAGCGGTAGAGAGAGGGATACTTTCCACAGGGGAGTAATCCCCCTCTTTTTTTTCTTATAGATGGACTTTAGCCGGTATCGGAGCTGACATTTGAAAAATGTTAGCTCTGATTAACGAGTATCTCACGAGTAGTGTGGGATACTCATTGGACATAAACAGCCATTCCGGGCAGTGAAGTCGAAGCGTATTTTTTAAGAAAAGCTTATCCGAATGTGGAGTATAGGAGATTGGAGTATTTTGTGTTATAACGGAAGAAGCTAAAGAAAAATTCCAATAGCCAGAATGTATGTTCTATGATATAATCTCTCGGCAAGCGAAAAGCGAAGAAATAAAGGGAAAGAATTGTAGTCCGGTAAGAAGCTAAAACCGGTACAAGTAACAATACAAAAAGTAAAGGAAGAAAATCATGGCAAACAAAGTAAGCAAGGCTCCTGTAGTAGCATTGGAAGATCGGGATGAAAAGTTAAAGGCGCTGGATGCGGCTCTCAGCAAGATTGAAAAGGATTGCGGAAAGGGCTCCGTGATGAAGCTGGGAGATTCCGGAGTGAATAAGGACATTTCCGTAGTACCCACCGGTTCCTTATCCGTGGATATTGCTCTTGGGGCAGGCGGTTTCCCAAGAGGGCGTATTATTGAGATTTACGGTCCGGAATCCTCTGGTAAGACTACCCTTGCCCTTCATGCAGTGGCAGAGGTACAAAAGCGTGGAGGAATCGCGGCCTTTATTGATGCGGAGCATGCTTTGGATCCCCGTTATGCGCAGGCTATCGGCGTGGACATTGATAACCTCTATGTGGCACAGCCGGATTCCGGAGAGCAGGCTTTGGATATTGTGGAGACCATGGTTCGTTCCGGTGCTATGGACATTTTGGTTGTGGACTCCGTGGCGGCATTGGTACCTAAGGCGGAGATTGACGGAGAGATGGGAGACAGTCATGTGGGCTTACAGGCTCGTTTGATGTCCATGGCTTTAAGAAAGCTTACCGCCATTATCGCCAAGTCCAACTGTATCCTTATCTTTATCAACCAGTTAAGAGAAAAGGTCGGCGTGATGTTCGGTAATCCGGAGACAACCACCGGTGGACGTGCGTTAAAGTTCTATGCCTCTGTTCGTGTGGACATCCGAAAGGGAGAAAGCATTAAGACCGGTGACGGAGACTTTAGCGGAGCCCGTACCAAGGTGAAGATTTCCAAGAATAAGATTGCCCCTCCCTTTAAGAACGCGGAGTTTGATATCAGCTTCGGTTCCGGTATTTCCAAGGAAGGAGAAATCCTGGATCTTGCGGTAGAAAAAAAGATGATTGAGAAGAGCGGTGCCTGGTTTGCCTATAACGGGGATAAGATCGGTCAGGGCCGTGAGAATGCCAAGGCCTTCTTAAAGAGTCATCCCAGAATTATGGCGGATTTGGAGATCCAACTTCGTAAGGAATACGGTTTGAAGGAAGATCCCTATTTGGAAGAGGTTTTGGCCTTTGTTCCGGAGGATGAGGATATGGATCTTACGGTTAGCTTGGCTGAGGGTGCAGAAGAATAAGGTTTGTTTAAAGGGGCTGTAAAAAATCAAAATAGTTTTCTAAGCAATATAGGTCTAAATTTGGGGCACGCTCTCGCTAGCTTCGCCACGTATCGGATACTAAGCGAAAAACAGCGATTCTCTTGTTTTTCGCAAGTACCGACGGGCTCAGACTACCCCTCATTTAGACCTATATTGCCGAAATCTATTTTTTTTTTATTTTTTACAGCCCCTTTTTCCTAAAGCTTTATCAAGAGTAGACAAAAGGAGGAACAACTTGAAGGAATGGAATCCGGAGGAATTTCTTCGGGAACAGGAAGTGAGGAAACAAAAGGATACTAAACCTGCTGAAACTGTCCTGAATCCCTTACGAAGAGAAAGTCTATCCGAAGAGGAAAGGCTCTATAACCGATGCAAAGAAAGAAGCCTTTATCTCTTAACAGGGGCGGCAAAGACCGAACGGAGACTTCGGGAAAAACTGCAAAAGTCCGAGCATTATACAGAAGAAATTATAGAGAGAACCATTTCCTTTCTTAAAGAATACGACTACATCAATGACTATCGCTATTGTATGCAATATTTGGAAGAAAATGCTCATCGCCGTTCCGCAAAGGATATGCAGAGTAAGCTCTATGGTAGAGGCGTTGACGGATCTGTGATTCGAGAAGCCATGGAGGATTTTCAAAGAAAACATAGAGAAGAGGGAGAGGAAAGCTCCTTTGAAGAGCAGAGAGAGAATGAGCCGGAAAGGATTGCCTTAAAGCGTTGGCTGGAGAAGAAAAGCAGAAACATGGATCTGTCAGATTGGAAGGAAAGACAGAAGCTTACGGCCTCCCTCCTTCGAAAGGGATTTTCTTACAGTATGATTCAGGAGTATTTGCAACAGGAGGAGTAGAAAATAAAATCTAAAAGTTTAACTATAAAATTATTAGGATAATAACAATGATTGATGCTTAATATGAAACATCATTCTGGTATATGAGGTGTTATTATGTCTGAGAAAAATAAAGAAACTAAAATTGTAGAGAGTACAGCTTTAAAAGAAAAAATCCATCTTGTTCGTGGTCAAAAAGTAATGATTGATGGAGATTTAGCTGAGATATATGGCTATGAGACAAGATACTTTAATAGACAGGTAAAAAACAATATTGAGAAATTTGAAGGTGAAGATTTCATGTTTCAACTTACTCGAGTAGAGTTTGAGAATTTGAGGTGCAAAAATTTCACCTCAACCCCTGGCGGTAGAAGATATCTCCCCTACGCTTTTACAGAACAAGGAATTTATATGCTAATGACTGTATTAAAAGGGGAACTTGCCACAAAACAAAGCAAGGCATTGATACGAATGTTTAAGCAGATGAAGGATTTCCTTGTTGAAAACAGTGAGTTTATCGATGCCAAAGCGTTTATACAAGTAGCAGCACAGACGACACAGAATACCAGAGATATAGCAACACTTAATAGTAAGATAAGCACTTTGGCATCGAAGGAAGACTTTAAAAAAGTAATGGATAACTTTATAGATCCGAATAGCTATAAACATTTTCTGCTGATGAACGGAGAGAAGATTGAAGCTGATCTTGCCTATACTACAGTATATAAGTCTGCAAAGAAAAGCATTTTCTTAATTGATAACTATATAGGCCTAAAAACACTGGAATTATTGAGAGCTGCTAAAGATATTGTTGAAATTACAGTCTTTAGCGAAAATTTGAAAAACAAGGATATGCTCACGCGGAGTATTTTAAATGACTTTAAACAAGATTATCCCAACATCCAATTGAAAATAAAAAACGCAGGAACAATGTATCATGATAGATATCTTGCTATTGACTATGGTACAAATCATGAAGCTTTTTATTTTTGTGGAGCATCTTCGAAAGATGCAGGAAATAAAATATCTACAATATCCAAAATAGAAGAGTCTTTAAGAGATATGTATCATGACCTGTTTAAAGGAATGCTAAATAATGCAGACTTACAAATTTAATGCTATACAGGAGGATATTCTGTACTTTATAAACTCTTTAGAAATGAGAACTTGACATATCCTATTTAATTGCGTACAATCAAACCTGTAAAGAAAATCAATAATTACTTTTATAATTGTTTAAGGAGGAATGAATATGTCAGCACCAAATATTACTGCAGCAGAGTTTGAAGAGAAGGTACTACAGTCCAAGGAGCCGGTATTAGTGGATTTCTGGGCAGACTGGTGTGGACCTTGTAAGATGCTTTCTCCAATTATCGGAGAGATTGCAGCTGAGGCACAGGGCTTTAAGGTATACGCGGTTAATGCCGATGAAGAGCAGGACTTGATGGCTCGCTACGGTGTTCGTGCTATCCCAACCTTAATCGTATTTAAGGATGGCCAGGTCTACAAGCAGAATACAGGATTTATTCAGAAGGAACAGGTTTTAGATCTTTTAAAGTAATTTAACGGAGCATATTTTCTTTAAAGAAGGAAAGCAGTCTATTCTTTAGGGAAGATGAGTAGTTTGGGTCATAAGATATATCCTCTATAAGGAGGGGAAGAAGAGGGTGACTGCGGTCGCCCTTTTCTTGTAGAAAAGCAGAGTCATAGAAAGGAAAGAAAAACAATGCATGATATTATCATTGTAGGAGCGGGAACAGCAGGATTATCCGCTGCTATTTACGGACTGAGGGCCGGAAAAAGCGTATTGGTTTTAGAGCAGGCTTCTTACGGCGGACAGATTATCAACACTCCGGAAATTGAAAACTATCCGGCCATCCAGAAGATTTCCGGTTTTGAGTTTGCTACCAATCTTTATAATCAGGCAAAAAATCTGGGCGCAGAGTTTGCTTTTGAGAAGGTTGAGGGAATTGAAGACAAGGGACAGTTCAAGGAAGTAAAGACTAAGGATAAGAGCTACGAAGGAAAAACCGTAATACTTGCTACCGGTGCCAAGAACAGAAGCCTTGGCGTGGAAAAGGAAGAGGAACTGGTGGGAAAGGGCATTTCCTACTGTGCAACCTGTGACGGAATGTTCTACCGTGGCAAGGTGGTAGCGGTAAACGGCGGCGGAAACACAGCAGTGGAGGATGCTACCTTCCTTTCCGACTATGTGCAGAAGGTTTATGTGATTCACAGAAGGGACGAATTCAGAGCGGACAAGGCGGAAGTAGATCGTTTGGTTGCAAAGCCCAATGTGGAACTGGTTTTGAATTCCACCGTAAAGAGACTGGAAAGTGATGCCTCCGGTTTGACCGGTGTTGTAGTGGCGAACAAGGATGGAGAAGAGAGAACCCTGAAGGTGGACGGTTTATTTGTGGCCATCGGACAGGCGCCGGACAATCAGGCCTTCTCTGAACTGGTAGAATTAGACGGTAAGGGATACATTTCTGCAGGGGAAAGTACCTTGACCAAGACTCCCGGCATTTTCACCGCAGGAGATTGCAGAACCAAGGCTATCCGCCAGCTGGCAACAGCGGCTTCCGACGGTGCCGTAGCAGGACTTGCAGCAGTAAGCTATATCAACGAAAAAGGACTATAAATGAAAGTAGATCGCGACTTAAGTTTGAGACTGGAAAATCAGCTTTGTTTTCCCCTTTATGCTTGTGCCAAGGAGGTCACAAGAAAATATAAGCCATTTCTGGATCCGCTGGATCTGACCTATACCCAATATATTGCCATGATGGTGCTTTGGGAGAAAAAAGAAGTGCGGGTAAAGGATCTGGGAGAAGCTTTATATCTGGATTCCGGAACCTTGACACCCCTTTTGAAAAGATTGGAGCAGAAAGGATTACTCACACGCTCTCGCAATCAGGAGGATGAGAGAGCCCTTTGTGTGCGCATTAGTGCAGAGGGAGAGGCACTAAAGCAGAAAGCCCTGTCCATTCCGGAGGGAATGCGATCATGCATTTCTCTAAGTGATGAAGAGATGCAGGTATTGAAGAAATTATTGCATAGAACCTTAGAGGGATTGGAGGAGGACTAAGGTCCTCCTTTCTTTTTGGTTTTTGTTTAGCGACTAATAGAGTAAAGATTTTGTCAGTTGACTTGTTTTCCGCTATCGTTCTTCCTAAAGCTTTGGTAAAATAGGGAGCAGTGTACAGTTCGAGACAAGATTGGAGGAATAGATGGCAGAGTTTGATTATCTGGTAGTGGGTGCGGGACTTTTTGGCGCTGTTTTTGCTAGAGAGGCAAAGGAGCGGGGAAAGAAGGTTCTGGTCATTGACCAAAGGAATCATATCGGGGGAAATGTTTACAGCTACGAGAAAAATGGCATCATGGTTCACCACTATGGGGCCCACATTTTCCATACCAACAATGAAGAGGTTTGGCAGTATGTGAACCGCTTTGCGGAATTTAACCGCTTTACCAATTCTCCTATAGCCAATTATAAGGGGGAGATTTATTCCCTGCCCTTTAATATGTATACCTTCAATCGGATGTGGGGGGTAATCCGTCCGGAGGAAGCGAAAGGGAAAATCGAGGCGGAGCGAAAGGCGGCAGGAATCACCGAACCAAAGAACCTGGAAGAGCAGGCCATTTCTCTGGTGGGAAGAGAAATCTATGAAAAACTGATTAAGGGCTATACCAAGAAGCAGTGGGGGAGAGATTGTAAGGAGCTTCCAGCTTCTATTATCAAAAGACTTCCGGTACGTCTAACTTATGATAACAACTACTTTAATGCCCTATACCAGGGAATTCCCAAGGCAGGCTATACCAAGCTGGTGGAAAATATGCTCTCCGATATCCCTGTGGAGCTGTCTCAAAACTTCTTTGAGAATAGGAAAATGTGGATGGAAAAGGCGGAGAAGATTATATTTACCGGCCCTATTGATGCTTTCTACGAGTATTCCTTGGGAGAGCTGGAATACAGAAAGGTGGACTTCGTAGTAGAAGAGCTTCCTGTGGAGAATTATCAGGGAAATGCCGCGGTAAACTACACCGATGAGGAAAGCCCCTATACCCGGATTATCGAACATAAGTGGTTTACCTTCGGAAAGGATCTGGAAGGAAAGGATATTCCCACCACCATCATTTCCAAGGAATACAGTGCAGAGTGGAAGAGGGGAGAAGAACCCTACTACCCGGTAAATGATGAGAAAAACCAGGCTTTGTATCAGCAGTACAAGGCCCTTTCCGAGAAGGAAGAAAAGGTGCTTTTTGGCGGCCGCCTGGGAGAGTACAAATACTACGACATGGATATGGTGATTGCCTCCGCCCTGGACTTTTCCAAGAAGCAATTAGGATAAAATTGAAAAATAGCATAATCGGAAAGGAGGAAACAATGAAACCCATAGGACTTATGGGGCGTGTGGCGGTAGGATTTGTGGTAACCACCCTTTTGCCCATTCTTTTGTTTTACCTCTCCTTTCTGAAGATTCTTCGAATCAGTCAGGGAATTTTTATCCTGATTTTTGCAGGACTGTTCTTTATTGCTTGGATTTATAACGGCATTGTGAAGCCGGTGGATGAATTGAAAAGCGCTGCCAAACGTATCGGAGACGGAGACTTGGACTTCAGTCTGGAGGCGGAAAGCCACGATGAGTTTGGAGAGCTGACCCAGGCCTTTGAGAAAATGCGGATTCGTCTAAAGCAGAATCAGGAAGAAAAGTTAAAGGATGAGCAGGAAAACAGGGAGCTTGTCACCAATATTGCCCATGATTTAAAGACTCCCATTACCTCTATCAAAGGATATGCGGAGGGAATCCTGGACGGGGTAGCCTCCACCGAGGAGAAGAAACGGAAGTACATCCAAACCATTTACCATAAGGCGGTGGAGATGAACCGCCTGATTGATGAATTGAATTACTACGCCAAGATAGAAACCAACAGGATTCCCTATCATTTTTGTCAGCTTCCCGCCTTGGAATATTTTCAGGATTTCAGTGTGGAGGTGGCTATGGATTTGGATGCCATGGGCTACCGGTTCGAAACGGACTTTCTGCTGGAAGAATCCGTGGAGGTGATTGCGGATCCGGAGCAGCTTAGAAAGGTACTGAACAATATCATTTCCAATGCCATTAAATATATGGATAAGAAAGAACCCAAGATTCGTTTCGTGCTTTCCGATGCGGGAGACTTCGTAGAGGTGGAGATTTCCGATAACGGAAAGGGAATCGAAAAAAAAGATTTACCCAATATTTTTGAAAGATTTTTCCGAACAGATGCCGCCAGAAATACGGAAACCGGCGGTTCCGGCATTGGTCTTTCCATCGTGAAGAAGATTATCGAAGACAGCGGCGGCAGAATCTGGGCGGAGAGTGAATTGGGAGAGGGAACAAGCATTCATTTTGTATTACGAAAATGCTTTCCTCAAACAAGAAATCACTAAGGCAGCTAAAGCATTTCCAAAAAGAAGAAAAAGGGAAAAATAAAAAATAGAGAAGCAAGAAAGGAAAGTCTATGGAAGAGAAGAAGAAAATTTTGATTGTGGAGGATGAAGCCTCCATCGCAGAGCTGGAAAAAGACTATTTGGAGCTGTCCGGCTTTCAGGTGGAGACGGAGGGAGATGGAGAAAAGGGCTTAAAGAGGGCTTTGGAAGGAAATTATGACCTTCTGATTCTGGATTTGATGCTTCCGGGAAGAGACGGCTTCTCCATTACCCAGGAGGTGCGAAGCAAGAAGGATATCCCCATTCTGCTGGTTTCCGCTAGAAGAGATGACATTGATAAGATTCGTGGCTTAGGCCTTGGAGCGGATGATTACATGACCAAGCCCTTCTCCGCCAGCGAGCTGGTGGCCAGAGTAAAGGCACATTTGGCAAGATACACAAGACTTCGGGATAGCGGCAAGGAAGAAAATGAAATCATTGAAATCCGGGGCTTAAAGATTGATACCACCGCCAGAAGAGTGTTTGTAAATGGGGAAGAGGTACCCTTTACCTCCAGAGAGTTTGACCTTTTAGCCTTCCTTGCGGCCCATCCTAACCGGGTCTACACCAAGGAAGAGCTGTTCCAGGAGATTTGGAAAATGGAGTCCATCGGCGATATTGCCACTGTCACCGTACATATCAAGAAGCTTCGAGAGAAGATTGAGATGGAAAATGCAGTGAAGCCTCAATACATCGAGACAATCTGGGGTGTGGGGTATCGCTTTAAAGCATAGGAAATAGAAAAGCTGAATTTACCTGTTTCCGCCCTTTACTATCATTTTATTCTTGTTTATAATGACGAGGTATGATTTTCGTATTTTATCACGAACAATCTGACAATTACTTCAAATGACGGGAATGAAAAAAATTTTTTCCATTTTCCCTAATCGATTAAGGAGGATGCACAATGGCAAGAAAATGGGTTTACCTTTTCAAAGAAGGTGATGCAGGCATGCGTGAGCTTTTGGGTGGTAAGGGAGCGAACTTGGCGGAGATGACCAAGATCGGTTTACCGGTTCCTCAGGGATTTACCATTACTACCGAGGCTTGTACACAGTACTATGAGGATGGCAAGACGATCAATGACGAGATTCGTGAGCAGATCGATGCACACATCCTTAAGATGGAAGAGATTACAGGAAAGAAGTTTGGAGATCATGAGAATCCATTGTTAGTGTCCGTTCGTTCCGGAGCAAGAGCTTCCATGCCGGGTATGATGGATACCATCTTGAACCTTGGTTTAAATGAAGATGTTGTTAGAGTTTTGGCTGAGAAGTCCAACAATCCAAGATGGGCTTGGGACTGCTACAGAAGATTTATCCAGATGTACTCCGATGTAGTTATGGAAGTAGGAAAGAAGTACTTCGAAGAGCTTATCGATGAAATGAAGGCAAAGAAGGGCGTTACCCAGGACGTTGACCTTACTGCAGAGGACTTACACGAGCTGGCTGAGCAGTTTAAGGCAGAGTACAAGTCCAAGATCGGTTCCGACTTCCCCTCCGATCCTAAGGAGCAGCTCTACGGGGCTATCATGGCGGTATTCAGAAGCTGGGATAACCCAAGAGCCAACGTTTACCGTAGAGACAACGACATCCCCTACTCTTGGGGTACCGCTGTAAACGTTCAGTCCATGGCTTTCGGAAACATGGGTGACGATTGCGGAACCGGTGTAGCATTTACCAGAGACCCTGGAACAGGAGCAAAGGGATTGTTCGGTGAGTTCTTAACCAATGCACAGGGAGAGGACGTAGTAGCCGGTGTTCGTACTCCTATGCACATCAATGAGATGGAGCAGAAGTTCCCTGAGGCCTTCAAGCAGTTTACAGAAGTTTGTCAGATTTTAGAGAAGCACTATAGAGATATGCAGGATATGGAGTTTACCGTAGAGCACGGAAAGCTGTATATGTTGCAGACCAGAAACGGTAAGAGAACCGCTCAGGCCGCATTAAAGATTGCTTGTGATTTGGTAGATGAAGGAATGCGTACCGAGGAAGAGGCAGTTGCTATGATTGATCCTCGTAACCTGGACACCCTTCTTCACCCACAGTTTGATCAGAAGGCATTAAAGGCAGCTACTCCTCTTGGAAAGGGACTTGGCGCATCTCCCGGAGCTGCTTGCGGTAAGGTTGTGTTCACTGCTGACGATGCGGAAGTTTGGGCAGCACGTGGAGAAAAGGTAATCCTGGTTCGTTTGGAGACATCTCCTGAGGATATCACCGGAATGAAGGTGGCTCAGGGAATCCTGACCGTTCGTGGCGGTATGACTTCTCACGCAGCCGTAGTTGCAAGAGGAATGGGAACCTGCTGCGTATCCGGACTTGGCGACATTGTCATGGACGAGGCAAATAAGAAGTTCACTTTAGGAGGAAAGACCTTCCACGAGGGAGACTTCATTTCCTTAGACGGCTCTACCGGAAATGTTTATGACGGCGTTATTCCTACCGTGGATGCTTCCATTGCCGGAGAGTTCGGAAGAATCATGGCTTGGGCTGACAAGTATAGAAAGCTTGCCGTTCGTACCAATGCGGATACTCCTCAGGATGCTAAGAAGGCAAGAGAGCTTGGTGCAGAGGGAATCGGACTTTGCCGTACAGAGCATATGTTCTTCGATCCCGAAAGAATCTTCGCTTTCCGTGAGATGATCGTATCCGACACCAAGGAAGAGAGAGAAGAAGCATTAGAGAAGATTCTTCCCTACCAGCAGGGAGACTTCGAGGCACTCTATGAGGCACTTGAGGGCAATCCTGTTACCATCCGTTTCTTAGACCCGCCTCTTCACGAGTTCGTTCCACAGGAGGAAGAGGAAATCGAGAAGCTGGCTAAGGCAAAGAACAAGAGCGTACAGGAAATCAAGGACATCATCACTTCCTTGCACGAGTTCAACCCGATGATGGGACACAGAGGACTTCGTCTTGCTGTTACCTATCCTGAAATTGCCGTTATGCAGACCAAGGCTGTTATCCGTGCGGCAATCAACGTACAGAAGAAGCATCCTGATTGGAAGATGAATCCGGAAATCATGATTCCTCTTACTTCCGAAGTGAAGGAGTTCAATGTTGTTAAGAAGGTGGTTGTAGAGACTGCTGATGAGGAAATCAAGAAGGCCGGCGTAAATCTTGCATACCAGGTAGGAACCATGGTGGAAATCCCAAGAGCCTGCCTCACTGCGGATGAGATTGCGAAGAATGCAGACTTCTTCTGCTTCGGAACCAACGACTTAACCCAGATGACCTTCGGCTTCTCCAGAGATGACGCAGGAAAGTTCCTGAATGCTTACTATGACAATAAGATTTTCGAGTCCGATCCATTTGCTAAGCTGGATCAGGTTGGTGTAGGAAAGCTGATGAAGATGGCTATCGAGTTAGGAAAGCCTGTAAATCCGCACTTACACGTAGGAATCTGTGGTGAGCACGGTGGAGATCCTTCTTCCGTTGAGTTCTGCCATGATATCGGACTGGATTATGTTTCCTGTTCTCCATTCCGTGTGCCGGTAGCACGTCTTGCTGCAGCACAGGCGCAGATTAAGAATCCAAGAAAGTAATCGGCTTATCGGGTTAAGACTTAAATAAAGTCAGTACAGCACGATGTTAAGGCTGTTTGTACTTTTCGAAGAATGAAGTATAGAAAAGGCGTATCCTTTAAGGGATGCGTCTTTTTTATTACTGTGAATAAGAAAAACTTAAATTCAAGATTTAAGGAAAATGTGATAGGATAGCTTAGAATCGTGTGGTCAAGACTCTAGCTTAGGAGGAAGTACTTTGTTAAAGATTTTTTTCGGAGAAATGGAAAATGCAATTTATACGCCTTCAATATACTTTAACAATCAATATGAGGATGAGTGGCTGGAAGAGGACTTGGCAAAGGCAATGATAGAAGATGTGGATCAATCCAAGGTGGTTAGTAGCCATCTAATTGAGAGTCCGATATTGGGACCGATTCCCCCTGAAAGGCTTTCCGGGGGAGTCAAGACCCTTTTGCTGATGGCTTTTGATAACAGCGGACATATCTTTAATGGATCGGCTTGCGGAGATAATTGCGCCAAGTGGATTTCTACCATTGCGTCTCATAAAGATTTAACCATTAATTTGCATCACATCATGGATTTTAGCACTGTGGAAGGATTTTCCGCATTTATCTTAAATACCGGCAAAATGGTAAAAAGCTACAAGGCGTATTTAGAGGAAGCTATTAAAATTCCTTTGGAGGACTTCTAAAATGAAGGGAATGCACCACATTGTCATACAAAATAAGCGGATTCGCT